>JALVSJ010000508.1 GCA_027024445.1 Desulfobacterales bacterium | reverse complement strand
CTCGACATCACCGCCGTATTCATCTTCCCTTATATTGGAAAACCGTGAGAGGAACTGATTTATGAGATAGCCGTGGGCGCCGTGGATCTCTATGAGTTCAAAGCCTGCCTGCACCGCTCTCTCCGCAGCATCGCCAAACTTGCGCACGAGTTCCTGGATTTTCTCTTTTGTCAGCGGTTCTACCTCACCTCGAATGGTGGGGCAAGGAAGAGGAGAAGGGGCAAGTGGTTTCTGTTTGATAACCTTAGACGAAGTTTGCCTTCCTCCGTGGTGGATCTGGACTGCCGGTACTGTGCCCTCAGATCTCATAACTTCAGCTATCCTGGCCAGCCCGTCTATAAACTTGTCATCATAAATTCTCGCCTGGTGGGGAGAAACCACGCCTTCAGGGGAAACGGCGCATGCCTCCACGATGACCATTCCAGGACCCCCAGCGGCCCTCAACCTGTAATGCTCAATGGTCTTGTCCGTAATAGTACCATCATCCTCTATCAAAAAGGATGCGAGTCCGGGCATCACTATTCTGTTAGGAATTTCCAGATGCTTGATCCGAAACGGGGTAAACAAGAGCTTCATGAAAAAATTACCTCTTCCGAGATACTTGCGGCATACATGTAATTTGCACTGGTAAGATAGCCTTTTGTTAAGCCATGTACCCAAAGGTTTTAAGACTATAAGAACACGTGTGAGATTTGTCAAACCAAAACCCAAGACCGCTATTGAGTGTTGTAAATGTGATAAGTCTATAATAAAATCTATATGGTGTTCACCCAGAGCTTTATGTCCTTCTCTCCTCGCTCGGGTCGGCCTCAGGTTAGCTGGAATCTTTGAATGAACACTACCCAAGGGAGAACAAGAATCAAATTAATGGGTTCGAAATAGCCAGGGAAGGGGGGGTAAAGATGGCAGATCAAACACTGTACGAGACTAAATTGGAAGCCGAGGTTGTGGGAGTAAAGGGCTCATGCACAGCCGGGCATAGAAAGGGAGACCGCATCCAACTGAACTGTTATGATAGTGGAGGCCTTTGCGGATTCTTTTATCATGACATATTTCCGAGCATAAGTGTCATGCAGTTTGGAGGTAAGTATCCGTGGTCACCTGAAGATGAGCTAGTGTTGGAATGCCCGGACAGGCATAATGCAGTTACTTTGCGGATTCGCAAGAAATAAAAAAGGGCTTTACCAGGTTCACTGATTGGGCTACCTTCCTGATCGGATTCATAACTGAACAGGATTCTGATAATGCCTGATAGGGAGTTTACGGGAAACAAAATAACGTGTAAGAAGGTGGGAAAAAGAGCCTGACAGAAAGGAGGCTACAAGTGTTAGTAATAGAAGATCTCCAGGTAGAACTGGCCGGGAAGATCATTTTGAATCATATTGATTTAGAGATTAAGCCCGGCGAGACTCATGTCTTATTTGGCCCAAATGGGTCAGGCAAGACGACTCTGCTCATGACTATCATGGGCTATCCCCAGTATCACGTGAAAAAAGGGAAAATTTACTTCAAAGGCCAGGACATAACCAATATACCTATCAATGAGAGAGCCGAGTTGGGTATAGGTATGTCGTATCAGAGACCTCCCACTATCCATGGGCTCAAAACGCGCCAGATGGTACACATATGTGCAAGACACAAAGAAATCGATGTTGAAGAATTGGCCAGACGTGTTAATTTCCAGGACTTTCTCGACAGGGATGTCAATGAGGGATTTTCAGGTGGGGAAATCAAGAGATCAGAGCTTCTTCAACTAATGGCACAGGACCCTGACTTGATGCTCTTCGACGAGCCGGAGTCAGGGGTTGACATGGAAAACATAGCCCTTGTGGGAAAGACTATCGCTATGCTCTTGCAAAAGGACTCAGATGATTTGAAGCCCGTAAGCAAGTCCAAGATGCAGAAGAAGATGGAGCGAACGAAGATGGGCCTTATCATTACCCATACGGGTTACATCTTGGATTACGTTGCTGCCGATAAAGGGCAGGTTCTTTACAATGGTTACCTCAGTTGCGTGAGCAACCCGCGAGAGATACTAAACTGCATAAGCAAATCAGGATATGAGGAGTGCGTACGATGCATTATAGGGGAGAACTATTAGAGAGGGCTAAGAGGGCTATAAACAAGAAAGCCCCGCTGGGCGCAGACGTAAATCTGGACGAGTTCGAAAAGGTCGGCACGGAGCATCGGGAACTTAGCGACGAGGATCTTGTATCGCTGCCCGAGGAAGAGAAGCAGCGGCTCGTAATGTCCGGCCTGGACCTCACCGAGGCAGAGCGATCCGGCACCTATTTCCAGATGGATACCAAGGCTGTCCATTGTGACGTGAAACAGGAAGGGGTAGAGGTGATCCCTATCCGTAAGGCGCTGGAAGAATATGAATGGATAAGAGCCTATTACTGGAAACTTATCCCTGTGGATGTGGACAAGTATACTGCCGCAGTGGAGCTCGACCTTCACGATGGCTATGTCATTAGGGCGCTGCCCGGCAGCAAGAGTGTGTATCCGATCCAGGCCTGCTTGTACCTGGGAAAAGACGGGCTCCAGCAGAATGTCCACAATATCATAATAGCTGAGGAAGGCTCCGAACTTCATATCATAAATGGTTGCACAACCTCGCCCCACCTGAAAAGGGCAGCCCATCTCGGGGTCTCTGAGTTTTATATCAAGAAGAACGCCAAGGTGAGCTTCACAATGATCCATAACTGGGCTGAGGAGATGGTCGTCAGGCCAAGGTCTGTGGCAAGGGTAGAGGAAGGGGGGTTGTTTCTTAACAACTATGTGTGCATGAAACCAGCGAGATCTATTCAGATGTATCCCACGACACACCTTGTGGGCCGGGATGCTGTGGCCAGACTATACAGCATTGTGGTGGGCTCACCTGAGACAGAACACGATATAGGTGGGAGAGTGTTCTTGAAGGAGCGAGGCGCCAGGGCCGAGATCGTCTCCCGAGCCATCAGTAATGGTGGTAAAATAATCGCTCGAGGACATCTGATTGGCGAAGTTCCGGATATAAAGGCCCATCTTGAGTGCAAGGGTTTGATCCTTAATGGGGGCATTATCCACGCAATACCTGAACTGGAGGGGCATGTGGATGGTGTGGAGATGTCCCACGAGGCCGCTGTAGGCAAGATTGCCCAGGAAGAGATTCTTTACCTTATGTCCCGAGGATTGGATGAAGATGAGGCTACCTCAACTATAGTCCGTGGGTTCCTAAGCGTGGATATTCCTGGTCTTCCGCCAGAGTTGAAGGCCGAGATAGACAAGGCCATTGAGGCGAGCGATAAGGATGTCATGTAAGAGCGATGGGCTTCTACCGTAGGAAAGAGAGCAACCGCCATAGGTTGTCCCCTGCAAACAAATGTCCCAGATGGAACATGGGATAAATGAGGATCGCGTTGAGAATGCCGGTATGGGCGTAGTTATCAAGTAAGACAACTAGGATGATAACTATTGGACCGTAACGGCCGAGCCTTCGGAATTTTTCAGCAGTTCGGGGAGGCAAGATATTTTCAAGAATATGTGATCCATCCAGGGGAGGGATTGGAATAAGGTTGAAAAGGCCCAGGCCGACATTCATCAAAAGCAAATATAATAGAACTTGCTTATAGACTGCCCAAGGAAGGAGAAAATAGCGTATAAAAAGGCCGGCAACAAATGCGGCAGAGAGATTTGCCAGGGGGCCACTCAAGGCCATGAGGATTATCCCCTGGCGCCGCTTCTCGAAGTAAGCTGGGTTTACGGGAACCGGTTTTGCCCAGCCGAAGTTGAATAGGAAAAGACATATGGCTCCCAGGGGATCGATGTGCGCAAGAGGGTTATAAGTAAGGCGCCCGGCATTCTTTGCAGTTGGGTCACCCAGGGAGTAAGCTGCCTTTCCATGGGCATATTCGTGTATGGTTACAGCAAATAGGAGGACAGGTATTCGCACGAGCCACTGCTCAATATTACCTAACATAATGAATAGACCTCGTTCTGTAAGGATCTCTGCACGATAAAGGTTGACGAAACCTGTGTTACGCCTGACAACAAAACTTCACAAGCACCTGGACCCATGATTCTAACAACAAAAATCTCTATCAGCAACCAAAACACAGAGTGTGCCTCAGGCGAAGGGGCAAGGGGGTGTATGAAATGGATATAAGGCAACCTGATTTCGCTGGCTCATGGTACCCTGGAACTCAAAAGGAGTGTATTAGGGCTATAGAGGCGCTGGTCCAAGAGGGAGGGCAATGCCCGGGCGAAGGTGTTTGTATAGGCGGTGTCGTTCCCCATGCGGGGTGGTATTACTCGGGTAGACTTGCCTGCAACGTGATTCGCTGCTTGGCTGAACATGAACACCAGCGTCCTGATACGTGTATTATATTCGGCAGGCATTTGCACCCCACCAGCCCTAATTACATTATGAGCCGAGGTTACTGGAGAACCCCAATTGGGGACCTGGAAATTGATGCAGATATAGCTGAGTCCTTGGTGGCAGAATTTGATTTTGTAATTGAAACTCCTTCTAGACACGATCCGGATAATACCATAGAATTGCAACTACCTTTCATTAGGTATTTCCTTGGACAGATCAAGATACTGCCTTTAGGCCTTTCCCCCACGAAAGAGTCCTTGTCAATTGCAAGGAAAGCGGCGGAAGTAGCAAAATCCCTTGGTAGGAAGGCCGTAGTTATTGGTTCTACTGACCTCACTCATTACGGTTACAATTATGGATTTATGCCGAAAGGTACAGGGGAAGTGGCTGTCCAGTGGGTAAAAGAGGATAATGACAGACGAGTGATTGAACTAATGCTTCAAATGGACGCACAAAGCGTTATCCAAGAAGCCCTGAGGAATCAAAATGCTTGTTGTTCAGGTGCCGCGGCTTGTGCAATAGAAGCTACTAAGGTACTGGGGGCAAAAAAAGCGTTTGAAGTGGACTACTATACAAGTTATGATGTGAGGCCCGATCTAAGCTTTGTAGGGTATGTGGGGATATTGTTCAGAGGCTAGAACGTTGTATAAATGGTTAGGATTTTGAGGGATTGATTCTTCGGAGCTTCCTAGGTATCCTGATAAAGGGCAAAGGAAAGCGAATGAAAATGGACGATGAGGAGGCAAAGACTGTGGTTTCTCAGGATAGGAGTGCTCAAGAGGTCCAAGGTAAATCAAATGCACGAGGACCTGAGATGGGGAGGGATAGGATAAAGATAGATTTCCTGATACATGATCTTAAGGTGCCGCTGGCGGTTATAGAAGCGGGAATAACTTCACTGTTAAATCGCCAGGAAAAATACGGAAAATTGACCGAAAAGCAGGAGAAAGTGCTTCGCAGGGCGCTGAGGAATACAAAGATAACCCAGAGATTGGTGAATGATGCTCTGGAGCTGGGAAGATCCAGGGAGGGAGTCTCTCAGATATCAACCTGCTGCGTTTCTGATTTGGTAAGAAATACCTTGCTGGAGGTGTTTGACCTAACCAATGATAAACTTTCCGAGGAGGTAAGAACGTGCTCCGACCTGGCCGGGCTCAAGAAGACCCTCGCTGTCCATGGGGTAGGACTGGTGGTTGAGGAAGATTTATGGAGCGGCGAGGTCTGCCTGGATGAACCCAAAGTAAAGCAAATCCTGAGAAATTTGTTAAACAATGCCTTGAAATACAGACGGAGGAATGTAGAAGTAGCAATCGGTAAAGAAGACGACGCACTTGTGCTGTCCGTGAGTGATGACGGTGAAGGAATACCCCAAGAATATCACAAGCGGATATTCGAGTGCTACTTTCAGATGAATGGGGAGGAATCTTGCCCGGTAAGAGGCCATGGACTTGGCCTGGCCGGTGTCATGGTGCTTGTTGAGGATATGGGTGGGAAATTGACTCTAGAGAGCGACCAGGGGTGTGGAGCCAAGTTTTCCGTGAAAATACCTTTGCCAGAAAAATGTTGAGCGTGGCCTCACATTAGCGGCTCCAGATCCTCCCTTTTTACCTCAAAGGTTTGCTCAAGTGCATCCAGCAGATCTCTACGTTTTTCCTTCCACTCTGAACCAAATTTCTTTTCAAAAAATGGGGTGAGTTTTTTGAGCCAGCCAAGGGAGGTGCCTTTTCCTGTCTCAACGCTCCTGAGGACTTCAGCCACATAAGAAGGGATTTCAGAGATCTTGTCCTTGGGCAGGTAGGCCTGGGCCCCTCCTTTCACGGACTTGATAAGGTTGTCAGGGCTCAGGGCGTGGGCGGTCAGCATTACCGCAGGGATACCCCTTTTCCTTGTTTCTTCCAGAAGGTCGTATCCCCTTACCCCCATGATGTCCAGAATGGCCAGATCATAAGGGTTCTTCTTAAGGAATTTCATGGCAGTCTCATAGTTTGGGGCCTTGTCAATCAAACACATATCTAAGAGTTCTTCAAGTGTCTCCAATATATCCTGCTCGTCGTCTACTACCAGGATCCGCTTGCCCTCCAGCATATCCAGTTCGCCCATGTGCACGCCCTCCTGATCTTTTGATTTTGTGGATATTAACCTGATAGACAATGGGAGTCAACTATTCTTCTCCCTAAAGCTTGTTCAAAAAATGTTGACAGGGAAGAGTTCATGCCTTACCGTTTCTGTCGTACTGTAGATTCTAGTTCCGATAATGGAGGGGGTAGATGGATTTTCTTGAGAAGGCTAAAATAAGACTAGAGCACTGGATCACTCACAATGATCATCACAAGGAAGAATACGAACTTTTTGCCGAGCAGCTCGAGCAGGCAGGAAAAGAAGAGAGCGCACGCCAAGTTCGTGAAATGATCCGTTTGAGTGCCGAGAGCAATGAATGCCTCAGAAAGGCCCTGGCAGCACTTGAAAACTAGAATCCATAACTACTAGTAAATGGTAAAGGTGGTATTGTTATTGGAAGGTGGTGTATAGAATGTGTGAGGCTCATGCGTTTTTGTTAAAGGACGGGATAGAAGAGAAAATTCTTGAGAACGTAGACCTCGTGGAATTCAACGATAATGAGGTGAGGCTGGAAAACATCTTTGGTGAGCAGAAAACTGTTAAGGCTCGCTTTAAACTATACAGCAATACAGAACGCAAGATCGTTTTTGAACCAGTGCAATAGCTGTGGAACAGGTAGGAACGCCTTGAAGCTGGGCATAGTCTCAGATACCCATGACAACGTCCCGGTCATCAAAATCGCCGTGGAGTATTTCAATAGATCCGGAACTGAATTAGTCATCCACGCAGGTGACTATGTGTCTCCGTTTTCATTTAAACCTTTGCTTGGCTTGAACTGCGACCTGGTGGGTGTGTGGGGTAATAATGACGGAGATAAACTGGCCTTGACTCGCATTAGTGAAGGAAGGATAAAGGACAGCTACCTCGTGATTGAACAGGGAGGTGCAACAATTCTCGTAGGTCATTATTTCGAATTCCTGGAGGCCCTTATCAAAAGCCAGGTATATGATCTTATCGTTTACGGGCATACTCATGAGGGAGAAATTAGAAAAGTAGGGAAAACGCTGGTAGTCAACCCTGGTGAGTGTGGGGGATGGCTTTATGGCAAGTCTACAGTGGCCATAGTAGATCTTGACACCAGAGAGGGGCAACTGGTTTCACTGGAGCATATACCGTAAAAGGAAAGAGATGGTTACATGGAAAATCTGATAGCGGAAGCTGCGGACATTATCATCAACTCCAATTTGACACTGGCCCTGACCGGTGCTGGTATCTCTGTAGAATCCGGGATACCCGACTTCCGTAGTGCGGAAGGACTGTGGTCAAAATATGACCCAGCAGAGTATGCCACCATAGAGGCTTTTAGAGCTAACCCGGAAAAGGTGTGGAATATGCTGAGGGAAATGGACGCTGTAGTGTCCGGTGCAAAACCGAACAAGGCCCACTTAGGCCTTGGAGAATTGGAGAAAATGGGCTACCTTCATTTCATCATAACCCAGAACATAGACAACCTTCATCAAGAAGGAGGGGCAAAAAACGTTATTGAGTATCATGGGAACTCAAGGACTCTTTCCTGCATATGGTGCGGAAAGAGATATGGAGTCGAGGAAAAGAGGGATCAGTTTCCACCAAGATGTGAATGTGGCAAGATCCTCAAACCAGATGTGGTATTTTTTGGGGAACCTATACCTGCCGACGCCCTTAACCGCTCATTTCAACTCGCATCCAGTGCCGAGGCCCTGCTTGTTATAGGGACTTCTGCTGTCGTCTCTCCTGCGAATACTATCCCTACTGTGGCGAAACAAAACAACGCGACAATAATAGAGATCAACATGGAGAAGACTCATCTGACGGACTCCATAACCGATATCTTCCTCCAGGGGAGCGCGGGAGAGATTGTGGATGCCTTGGTCCGGGAGGTGAAAAGAAAGGGATCATTTCGGCCTTAGAAAATCTTCCAGGTGGATCACCTTGCCATCCTTTCTGATAGATTCTTTAATGGTTTCCCATGAGCCTCTCACTTTTGCACGTCTCAATTCTTCCACCAACTTCTGAAGTTCGGGATTCTCTTCTATCAGAGACTGTATCTGCTGGCTGAGCTCTTTCCAGCTAAGGTCCAGTTCGACTCTGTCCAGCTGGAATCCACAAAGCGAAGAGATAATCTCGCCCAAAGCTGATACCAGTCCGAAATGGGTGGTCCCCTGTAAGTAATAGGGGCAATGACACCAAAGACTAACACAATCGAACCCCATTTCCCGACCTCTTGCGTGGAATAAGGAATGTATGGCCCCAGGCCCATGATAGGTGATAGGGAGTATATTCTTGTCTTTAAGGGTTCGAAGTAAAGGCTGGCTCGTGGCTATGCCGGAGATTACCAAATCCGTGTGTAGAACATTGTCGTACATGCTTCCGACAGAAATGATTGTGGATACTCCCAGATCCTTGCATACGTTGAGCACTTCCTGGACAAACGTAGACCACCGCAAATGTGGCTCCTGAGCTCGGAACAGTATGATGTCATGTTTTGAATTCGGGATGGAGGCAGCAAAGAA
>JALVSJ010000507.1 GCA_027024445.1 Desulfobacterales bacterium | reverse complement strand
CAAACGTAATTTCCCCCCCCAACTTTTTCATTATGTTCTGGCAAATGGGCAATCCTAGACCAGTTCCGATCCCTGGAGGCTTGGTGGTAAAAAATAGATTAAATATTTTTTCTCTGTTTTCCTCCTTAATTCCTGGTCCATTATCTGATATGGCCACTTCGGTGAAATCTTCCTTTTTTCGGGTGTAAAGTTCGATTCTGCCTTTTCCGTTTGGCTTCTCGCTGATAGCGTGGATGGCATTTGTGATTAGATTAACGAGCACCTGTTCTAACATCTTTGGGTCTGTGGTCACATGTATGGGCTTTTCCGCAAACTCATATACGATATCAATATCCTTGTATTTTAGCTCTGGCTGCAGGAAGGTTATGGTTTGTTTGATGAGTTCATGTAAATCAACTTTTGTTTTCTCAGGGGCAGAATCTCTTGAAAACCCCAAGAGCTGGTGGGTAATTGTTCTACATCTCTTGGTTTGCTCGATGATTCGCTCCGCAGCCTCGGCTAACTCTTCCCTGTTTTCGTCCTTGAGCTCCTTAGCATCTTCTATGACCACTTTGGCCCATCCCGCAATCTCATTGATCACTGCCAAAGGGTTGTTTATTTCGTGAGCTATTCCCGCAGCTATGCGCCCGACCTCCGCCAAGCGGTCCACACGAATTAGATCTTCTTGAAGCTTTTTCCATGCCGTTATATCTCTGCATACACCAACAACACCAACATTTTGCCCCTTTGTATTGGTCAGGGTGATCAGCGAGACATCACAATAGACAGTATGACCGTGCTTGTGGCGAAAAGGCAATTCAAGTCTTACCGCGCTGCCTTCCCTTTGGGACTTCCTAATGAGCGCTTCGAATTCATCAGGGTTTGCAGCAAACTGCTTGATGAAACTGCCTGCCACCTCTTCCCAACGGTATCCAAGAACCTTTTCACCGCCCTTGCTGAAAGATACCAGAATACCATCCACGTCAGTGGCGAATATCATGTCGTTGGAATTCTGGAGTATGCACTGAAGGTACCCTCTGGTCTGGTGGAGTTCTATCTTATAGCCTGATAGCTCCCTAGACAGTTTCTTGACCTGCTGTTCGAGTTGTTCAATCGATCCCATAGAGTTGACGGAGTTCGTTAATGGCCTTCTTTATTCCCTTGGCCCCGAGGCCTGAGCGATAGATTTCTTCAACCTGCTCCTTAAACTTTTGATTAACCAATTCGGTTTTTCTCTTGTAAGCTTCTTTAATTGTCTCCACGAGATTTTCATAGTCAATGGGCTTAAGAAGATACTTGAATGCGTCCTGCTGACCACTCTCGAGCGCCGTCTCCACAGAGCCGTGTCCAGTCAAAACTATACACTGCAAGAATGGCTGTATCTTTTTAAGCCTCTTCTGGGTTTCCACCCCGTCTATGCCCGGCATCTTCAAGTCAACGACTGCTACGTCGTAATTCTCGTTACTCGCAGCTTCAATGGCTTCTTCTCCGGAAAACGTCGCCTTCACGGTAAATCCTTCCCGCAAGAGTCGCTTTGAAAGGTACTCGAGAAGGGTTTGTTCGTCGTCGATAAGAAGTACTCTGATGTCAGGCTTGTCACTCATGGCTCTCTCCTTGAAAGGGATTTTTATTCATTGAATTGTGTATAAATATGCTCATAAATGCATTTTTACGCTGGGAACTGAAGAGTGTCAAGGGAATTTGAAAGGTATAGAGGATCCTGCTTTTGGCCCATCTGTTTTCGCCTTAAAGAGATTTCCCGTACTAATGACTTGAAAACAGCGCCTGACCATGGTAGCAGATATTCAGATAAGCTTTAGAAAGTTTTGAGAATAAACTTTTGGGAGGCAGATATGGATAGACGTGAGCTATTGGCCATCTTCAATAAAAAACCAAGAATCGGCACACTCAGTACAGCCAACAGTAAAGGGGAGGTAAATGTTGCTGTGTTCGGATCTCCCCAAATGGTGGACGAGAATACGGTTGTGATGGGAATTGGAAGGAACAGGTCCTTCAGGAATTTACAGGAAAATCCCCATGCCGTGTTCATAGTGATGGAGCCCGGGGAGACCATTATGGAGTGGAAAGGGGCCCGCGTATATCTTGAAGTTACCGACATAGAGACGGACGGGGGATTTTATAATCAGATAAAAGAAAACATCGAAAAGGCGGCTGGCAAAGCCGCGGCTGACATGATCCATGCCGCCGTAAGATTCAGGATAACAGAGGTGAGGCCTATAGTTGATTTTGGTCAATAACGTCTCGGTCTCCTGAGTAGCGCTTTGAAAGAGATCTGATGGTGTCCAGCCGCGAGAAGAAGATTTCCATTAGTTCGGGGTCAAAGTGGTGCCCTGTCTCTTTCTCCATTTCTGCCAGTATCCGATCTTCATCCCAAGCCTTCTTGTAACACCTATTGGAGCTCAGGGCATCGAATACGTCAGCGATGGCTACAATCCGCCCAAATAGGGGGATCTCTTTGCCCTTCTTGGGAAGGGGCTTGCCACCAGGGCCTTCGAAACCAGGGAGTGGTTTGCCCGTGACATAGTCTACGTGTCCAGGATAACCCTTTCCATCCCATCTTTCATGATGATTCAGTGCCACTTCCGCAGCGATAGCATCAAAATCAGAGTGTTTGCCAACAAAGAGCCTTGCCCCATAATACGTATGGCCTTTTATCACTTCGAACTCTTCAGGGGTAAGCTTCTCCTTTTTTTTTAAAATGACATCGCTAATAGCTATTTTGCCCACGTCATGAAGCATGGCTGCCATCCTTAAAATGTCCCTCTTTCTCCCCAACTGTTCCCTGCCAATACCATGCTTCTTTGCCCACCCTTCATAAATTTCTACGGAGTAAGTGGCCACACGGTTTACGTGGTCGCTTGTCTCTTCTGGGTCTCTCAGCTCTGCCATACTTATCATTCTTAAGATGAGATCTCTTGTCATCTGGGCCCGCTCAATTGCCAGGGCCGCACTGGTGGCGAAATGTTTTACGAG
>JALVSJ010000506.1 GCA_027024445.1 Desulfobacterales bacterium | reverse complement strand
TAGGAAATAGCTTCACCCATATCCCTTCTGAGTTTACCATGGTGACAAGTTTGAGACTAAAAAAGAAATAGCATAGGGCAAACATAAAACCCAGAACTATCACCCCGACCGCAATCAGGGTCACATCTGACACAGGCTTATTTCCCCACGGCTCCCCGTATATCAATTGCTTAATTGCGCCTGGAATATAATATGCCATGAACCCTACTGTTAGGCCAGCGACTGAATACTTGATCCAGGGATTTCGGAACCTCTGAATCTCGTAAAATTCCATATTATCCATGTTTGCCATCGATCTATCACCTTCTGTTGCACCTCTTGGGGATTCAGGTCTTGGTAAAAAGCCAGCTTTCTCCTCGGTACGGGGCTGGAGACGAACAATAAAAAATTTAAGAATAGCACAGGGCAATCATCTATGCAAAGAACTTGAGACCATGGGTGCATGTAAAGTGGAAAACCCCTCACCTTCAGGCGAAGAAGAATTCACGTTGTTGCGGAGCGACTTGTCATTCCGGCCGCCGAGCCGGAATCCAGTGAATCTGATGCCTGGAGGCGAGGGTTGTTCAATTCAGAAGTAAGTGGGTGAAAGTGACAAAGACAACAGGATATGTATATAAATAGACCATAATGGATACTGGCAGAAAGCCCTAGAACCGGAAGAAGTACCAATGGAATTTGAGTTATCGATGGTAAAAGAGCAGGCGCACCCTATGGAGGCCTAGTGTGCTGAGTTTTCTCTTTGTATACCCTCCTTCTGCAGATCCAACCACTCCACCCCTGAGTCTGGCGAGGATCAAAGGGGCATTAGAGAACTATTTTCCTCGCGGAAACGAATCCAGATTCTTAGACGAGAATCAAAGATTCTCGAAGTATGTAATTGACCTTGCGGTTTCAGGTGCACTGAAAAACTGGTTGCGGGAGGCGGGCGAGCAAGCAATACCAGGGGAGTTCAGAGTGAAACTCAGAAAAGTGGAGAAAATGGCTGAGAACCTGGATGAAGACGTGCTGAAGGCTCTTGGCATCTTGAAAATAGGGAAGTTATTTTTTGATATCCAGAAGTACACTATTGCCTATGGGTCTCTGGTCAGGGCTTTTGCCGCCTATTCGCTTCCCTTTTATCCAGCGCAGGTGGGCTATGCTACCACCAGGCTTGCTTTTGATGTAAGAAAGTCTGATGAAGTGAGAGAAGCGCTGTCCTCTTATGCTCATAACCCCTATCTCAACTATTTTGAAGAGAGGGTGAGGGAGTTGGAGGTGCCTGATGTACTGGGAATAAGCGTGGTATACTCGTCCCAGCTTGTTGCGGCGCTAACCTTGGCAAGAGAAATCAAAAAACACCATACTGGCACGGTGGTCGTACTGGGTGGGCCGTGTGCTACAGTGTTGAAACAAACCCTTGAATGCAGGTTTTCAGATCTTATCGACGTGGTGGCCCCGGGTGACGCAGAGGCCTTTTTTAGATACGTCTGTCAAGATAGCTCAGCAATTAAGGAAAGAGAAAGTTTTATCACTGCTGCCAGGGCTTACGGACTAGTCTCCATGCAGAAAAGGGAAAGTCGTCCTGATGGGAATGTTGACTTCTCATGGGCAGAGCCCGATAAATACCTGCTTCCAGAGCCTGTAATATGCATAGATATTACGCGCGGGTGCTACTACGGGAAATGCGCCTTCTGTGCGTATGGGTACCATGGTAGAAGATATAGCAAAATGGAACCCTGGGAAATAGTATCGCTTATTAAGAGGCTGAAAAAAGAGATAGGAACAAACAAGTTCTTCTTTTCTGTCGACGTAGTTGATGTGAAGTTCCTGGATGTGCTGGCGAGCGAATTGGAGCGTGCTCCATTGGGAATTACCTATTGTTTTGATGCCCGTCTTGAAAAAAAGTTTGCTGATCCTTTATTTGCCAAGCGCCTTTACAGTTCTGGATGCAGGGCCATAAGCTTTGGCATGGAATCGGCTTGCCAGCGTACACTAAACGCTATGGGCAAGGGAACTGAGGCCAAACTGTTCTCGGCTATTCTGGATAATCTAAATGGACACCAGATTCATGTTCAGCTCCATCTGATTCACGGATTTCCTGGCGAACACCCTGAGGATATTCAGCAAACGATTAAGTTTCTCAAAGAAAATGAAGATAGAATCACCACGGTGGGCATATCCAGTTTTGCATTGCTAAAGGGTAGTGAAATGGCAAGAAACCCGGGGCGATATGGCATCACGGATCTCTATAATCCGGGCGACATGTCTTTGGAATATGAGTTCCAGCATGAACATGGTCCTGACTATCCTGGTTTTGAGGAGGTGAGAAAGACCTTGTTTATGATGTTCCCTGCAGTCGGGCGATTGACCGGATCCACAACAGACTATCTCCTGTATGCCTCAAGGTATGGACCGGAGGAAATTAAGGAACTCCTCAAATCAGGAGTAAGGATGATGTGAGGGAGGTTATTTCCTGTACTTCTTGTAAACCTTGCATCCCAGGTCATAGCCCAGATCACAGGCCTTTTTCGCATCCTGGAGCGCCTTTTCTCTCATTCCCTTGTTATAGTAACACCTACCCCTGTTGTAATATGCCCAGCCGTTTTTGGGATTAAGCTCTATAGCACGGTTGAGATAGACCAATGCGTCGTCCCATCTGTGGAGGTTGCTATAGATCCAGCCCATGTTGCTCCAGGCTTTCTCATATTTTGGATCTATTCTCAGGATTGTCTTGAAATCCTCCAACGCCCACTTTGTCTTACCCAGTTCTTGAAATGCCCTGGCGCGCCAATAAAGGGGCTCAATCTTGTCCCGTCTGAGGGAGCGTGCTGCAGTATATAGTTTGACCGCCTTTTCATATTGTTTTTTCCGAAAATACCTGTGACCGGAACTGAGCAGGTCCAGGTATTTACGTTCTTGGGTTTTCTGGAAATTCTTGAGCGTGTTTTTCTTTCGCCCCGGAGCGAAGAACCCTTTTCTTGTCAGATTGTCCAGG
>JALVSJ010000505.1 GCA_027024445.1 Desulfobacterales bacterium | reverse complement strand
CTCTTACCTCCCATGCCTGTCACATCTTATCCATTTGAAGAAGTGGCCAAAGCTCACAAAGACCTGGAATCAGGGAACACGGTGGGAAAACTTGTATTGAAGGTTTGATGGTCGGGACGACTGGATTTGAACCAGCGACCCCCGCGTCCCGAACGCGGTGCTCTACCAGCCTGAGCCACGTCCCGACCTACTGTTGAGTCTAAATGATAATCTATTTCTCTGTCTGCTTCAAGGGCAATTTCCCATCAAAAATGCTAACGAAATTCTTCATTATTCGTGCCGTAGCCCCCCATATGACATCCTGGCCGTAAACCAGAGCAGGTGTTTTAATGCTAATTCCCTCGAACTCAAAACTATAGTCGTCACGCATTGAGGTAAAAAAAAGGGCCAGGGGCACCCTGATAATTCGCTCAACCTCTGCCTCACTCAGTCTAAATGGATAATGGGGAGGAATCATCGCCACAAATGGGTGAATAATAAAATTGGAAACAATGGTGAGTGCATCATCTATTCTCCCCAACATCTGAACGTCATCCCTGTGAAGCCCAATTTCCTCCTCAGCTTCCCTCAGAGCCGTCACCTCCAGGGATCCATCACCATCATCTACCCTGCCACCCGGGAATGAGATCTGCCCCTTGTGGTGTTCCACTGTGTCGGTTCGTTTTGTCAATATCAGGTTGCACACACCTTCCTCTACAGTCAGTGGTATTAGTACACTTGCATGCCTATAGGTTCCACCGGGATTAGGGATTCTGACAGCCTCCCTTTCCTTCAACATCTTCCTGATAGCTTCCATAACCTCCTTGTCGGCGGTCATACAGTCGGTAATCCCCCTTTCGTGACCAATTCAGGGGCAGGCCTTTCAATTTCAGTCAGGATCTTGCCTCCTTTAAACACTGTCACCTTGCCAGTTGACTCAGATACGGTGACAGCTACGGAGTCGGTGGCATTGGTAATGGCTGCCGCGGCCGCGTGCCTTGCCCCCAGACCTTGGGGAAGCTTTATGTCGGGAAATGCCACGTTCAAATATCTTCCCGCAGCAAGTACTACCCCATCGTCACGAATCACAAACGCCCCATCAATAGAAGCAAATTCCTTTATACTTTCTCGGACCATACTATTACTTATGTTGAGGTCTTCCTCCCGCCTACCTTCGAAAGGATTGAACACGAGCTGGCGAGATAACTTAAGTACTTTCTCGTGGTCACCTAGTACAAAAATTGTTCCAACGGGCTTTCCTTCTCTGCCTTCATGTGCCAGCTCCATTGCCAGACTCAGGACCATCTCAAAGACCTCGGGCCTGAAGTTTTCGGGAAATTTGATCATCCCCCCACCAGTGAACAATTCTAACTCCGAGGCCGCATTCACAATCATTACCGTGTCCATATACCCTTGCTCCGGCACACCCCCGACACATATGATCACATCGCCTTCTCTCACCAGCCCCTTGGCCATTGCTGCGAGGAAGCCAATCTTCAAATACCCGACCCTCGACAGTCTTACGTCAGGAATCCTAACAGCATTTACAGGAAGGTTTGCAGCCTTGTTGATGCATTCCTCCCGTTTTGTCAAAAGGATAAGCTTCATGTCCGTCTGAAGATCAAGGAACGGCCCAATATCTTTTGTGCTGTCCATATAAAACAGGACCGCGTTCGCCTGAATTTTCTTCGCTACCTTTATTGCCTCCTTTATCAGAATATCCGTCCACTGCTTTGGTGATAATTTTTCTTGTGACTCTTTATATCCTTCTTCAATGTTCATATCTTAGGGCCTTTCAAATACGACTAGGACGTTCAAGTTCCATATATTTTAAGATAATTGTCAAAGACGGCTTTTGCCTCTTCGTCCAGAGGTCTTTTTCTATCTTTTACCATCACAGGAATCCCCTCATCATACAGAAACTGGACCACCTCCCTGATCCCGGCTACGGGAAAGACCTTTACGCTGGCTTTGGCCTCGAAGTCCGAAATGGCATTTTGACCTTTTTCATTCAGCATCACTCTTCCTTGTTCATCATAAACTGCGGTGGTTTGCTCTCTGTCCACACCTATACCAATACCTACAACCTCATATTCTACACCTAGTCCCGCGGCCTCTTCTTTGAGCCTGTCCAGCAGATCTACCTTGGTTGCCATAGAAGTTGCAACATCATCCACAACAAATATCTTGCAACCGTCAAAAAGTGTCCGGTTTACCAGCACACTTTTCTTCCGGGATGCCTCGCCGTGGGTCTTCGCCTCTTTCCTGTCATAGTCAAATAACAAGTCTTTTCCGTAATCTTGCCACAGGGCAATAGCTGTGGCCAAGGCTATCGAACTACCTTTATACGAAGGCCCCAGGATTATATCTGTCCTATCTGCAAGCCCTGTTGAGATCATCATTTCCGCATAGAAGCTTCCAAGTTTGATGGCCAGTTTACCTGTCCTGAACATCGCCATGTTCACGAAATAAGGCGTGGGCCTGCCGTCTTTTAGCACCAAATTGTCGTCAAAAAAGAGTGCCCCCGTCTCTGCCAGTGTCCGAGCAAATTGTTTTTTGTATTCTTCCATTTTGTTGTATTCCCTATGTTATAGTTCTTGGCCCCATTTTGCGGCCTGCATTAATTCAGTATTGCCCTTTAGTGACTCATATTATTATAATATATGATTATAGCCATTGCGTTCAACAAATATTGCCTTCCCTTCCCTCTCATTGTTTTTTCCCTCTACACTCCCTATTTCCGAAGACACTCGCTCCCGCGTCCTTGACAATACCTGGTAATGGGAATATATAGCTTTGAGAATTAGACACTATTGGAGGGGCAACTTACCCCTTGAAGAACCACCCTTTGGCAGGAGGTTGACCATGCCTGAACAACAAGTTGGAGTCATAGTGAAGTTCTTTGCTAAACCCAGTGTGGCGGCCCTCGAAGTCACCAATGGAACAATCAGGAAGGGTGATCTGCTCCACTACAAAGGCCACACTACGGATTTCACTGAAGAAGTGGTCAGCATGGA
>JALVSJ010000504.1 GCA_027024445.1 Desulfobacterales bacterium | reverse complement strand
GCTCTTACCCGAGCCAGTCTCCCCGGATATTATCACCACCTGATTCGCCTTAATGGCACTTACAATCTCATCTTTCTTGGAGACAATGGGAAGATGTTCAGGATAGACAATTCGAGGGATGTTGGAGGCTCGCCACAGCTTCCTCAAAGCAGAGTCCTCAAGGACTTGTTTCATCCGCTTGAGCTCTTCTTCAGTAGCCTTTAAATCACGAGCCTTGTTTTTTCCGTAAGCCAAGCCGTTGAGCTTGCGGCGCACCTTCTCTCGGTCCCAAAGCATGGCCTTGGGTAAAAGCTCTTCTATTTCCCTGATCCGCACTCTGATCTTGTTGGCCGGAAAGCTCATCAATTTATTCTAGCACACGATCTCCCAAAGTAACTTTTTCGTTGTACCTCGGGCCTCACACTTGCCCCTCGGGCAATTCTCACGTCCTCCTGTTGTCTATCGCCAAATCAGAGTCTGAAAAACCTGTGACCATATCTATTTCCCGGCAGGTTCAGATTTCTGCTCCTGCAACATTTGAATTACGTCCCTCATACCCGGTGGCTCAACATCGCAATATTTAAGTACCATCTTCGCAACCTCCAGGGGAGTATTGCCTGCCTTGTCTCTGATGGTAGGATCAGCCCCGCTATCAAGAAGTAGCTTCACAATCCGTGCTTTACCTTCATGGGCTGCAGTATGGAGCGGCCTCCTGTGCACCACGTCTTGAGCATTTACCTCAGCTCCCTCTCTTATCAGGACCCGTGCTACCTCCAGATTGCCAACACCGCAGGCCAAGTGAAGAGGAGTCTCTCCATATTTCCCCTTCGCATTCACCTCTGCGCCATAACGAATCAGTAATTGAGCCAGGGCCGGTTTACCAGAGGCCGCGATGATGTGTAACGGCGTCCTACCATTGTCCTTTTCCCTTACGTTCGGATCAGCACCTTGTGCAAGGAGCAATTCCATTACTTCCGCGGAATTTTCCCTTTTTGCAAAAAACAGGGGCGTTTCGCCCGAGTTGGTAGCCTCATTGGGAGAGGCCCCTGAGGAGAGCAAGAACGTCACCATCTCCTTATCAGTCTTGTCAACAGCCTCATGGATGGGTGTGTAACCGAATTCAGAATATTTCTCTGAAATATCTGCCCCGGCTTCCAGGAGCATTTTGGCGCAGGGAATATCTCCGTTCCTCACGCTCCAGTAAAAAGGAGTAAGGCCGTCTTCGTCCCTGGCAGTAGGATCCGCCCCTTTTTCGATAAGAAGGCCCACGATTTCATCCTCTGAAAACTTGACCGCAAGGTGCAATGGAGTTTCCTTCTCCTCGTTTCCGGCATTGATCTTTGCCCCCCTTTCAATCAAAAACCGCGCTATGTCCAACTTTCCTTGTCTTATGGCACGGTGAAGGGGTCTCTCACCGTTTTCTAACTTAATATTCACAGATGTACCAAAATCCACCTGGGCCTTAACACGGTCCAGTCTCCCGCCTGATATGGCGTATTCCATTTCTACAGCCTTTTCCCTTGACGGGGTAAAAAAGGCCCACTTAATCTTCTTTAGTTCTCTAAAACCATTACGGTAATCATACGCCAAGAATGCGGCGATAGCGGTGAATATAACAATAAGAAACATAATCATTTGGCGACCCCTTCCTTTGGGTTCGATGGGTGAGCCGTTTGCTCCAGTCCCGTTTAATGGCTCAAGCGATTCGGAAATATTCTGGTGGGTATTCATGTCATGATCTTCATGAATGACCATTGCTGGCTCCTTGGAAGAGATGGGAAATAGCTGAAAAGGTAAGCACTGTGACAGCCCCTCAAGATGTATCTAACATGGAAGGCTCACAGATTCAAGATGAATGCCAAGAGGGGTTCAGGAAGGTACAATCGGGCGATTAGCCCTTATGAGATAGGGCTCGGGGCAGGAAGGAGCAAGTTCTTGCCCATAACATCAAGTGTCGGCGAACAGCTCCCGGGCCACCTGCAGGGGGTCCTCGTCCTCATCTAGCAGAACACCATTGGTAATAACGTCCCACAGGTCATCGTAGGGCACCCATTTACCCTCGCGGGTATAACGCTCGGTTGTCCCCTTGCCAACTCGAGCAACAAAGGAACTCTCTACAACATAGTATTGATAATCCTCATCCATCACTCCCTCCTCAAACTTCAGATACCCTATTCAATCTTTAGGCAGGGCGAATACAAGCGGAATGCTTACTGCTCCCAATAAGGAACTGATGAAATAGGCATTCCGTAGGCCCACGAGGTCCCCAAGAAACCCCACCACCACCACAATCGCAGAGCGAGATATGAAGGACATCATCATGAACATTCCATTGGCTGCCGAAGGGCTTGTTTTGGCATGTTCCTGGACAAGGGCCAGCATAACCGGGGTGGTAGAAAGAATACTCATGCCGGTGAAAAGAAGAGCGATAAATCGTACCCAGTTTTCAAGCCACGCAAACGCAAACAACATAACTGGAGCCCCCATTAGGGAAGCGAGGAGGGTCTTCCTTCTGCCGTATCTATCGCTGATGGGCCCCGCGCCCATGACCCCGATAACCCCGGCAAACTCAAACAGAGTAAGAGCAGCCCCCCCAAACCAAATATTTCCTGTCTCAGCCTTAATGAACGTGGGCAGGAAAGTTGCCATGGATGCGTGCATAAATCCACGGGCAAACAGAATACCAGTAAGTGGCAGAAGTACGAACTGCATTTCCCGCCAAGTGGCCCACAAAGAGATATCCTGGGACCTCTCAACCCTGATGGGCACATCCCGGAATTTTATATATAGTAATGCAGAGGCGGCGAGACCCACAATCATTACCGGATAGAACCCTTCCAGGCCAAGCAGAGAGACTGCACCCACCGCAGCCAGGGGACCAAGGGTGCGCGCCAATTCTCCACCTGTCATGAAAAAACTCATGCCCCTGCCCTTCTTGTCTGCAGCCAGGCGCGAAATCATTACTGGGGCCGGTACATGGAAGAGCGAAACACTGATTCCAGCTACGAACAAAAGCAGGAGTAACACTTGA
>JALVSJ010000503.1 GCA_027024445.1 Desulfobacterales bacterium | reverse complement strand
GTACAAGGATGAAGGCGACAACAATACCACGAGGCACACTGGGACACTTACCTTTGGCCAGCAGCTTGGAAGGTACTTAAGGTTTGATCTGTCAGATACCTTTTACAAGTCAGAAGAGCCCATAGAGGAGGCTACGGACATAATCGGGGTCAGGCACACGAGGAGGTCCTATTGGAGGAATTCTGGCGAGGCTCGCGTCAGTTATCAGTTTGGAGCGGAGAATACCTTTTCGGTGGGCTATCGGCAGAGCTATCTTGAGAATAATGATCATACTGTGGATGACGGGCGGACACAGAGCCCCTTCGGCAATGTGACTTTCTGGCTCAATCGGGCGAATGGGATCGAGCTGGGATACGAGTACACAAGGGCCGATTTCTGGAGGGAGCAGGGTACAGCAGGGGATGATTATACGGGGTCAAGCGCCTCTGTTACATATATACACAGATTCGGGCCACATGTGAGGACATCTTTGGGATACACTTACACGGATCGCAACTTTGACGGCGCCACGGAGGACTACAAGATCCATCAAGGTGATTTTGGTTATGAGCAAAGTTTCTCTCCCAACTTGAGTCTGTCGCTTGGTCTGGGATATTTTGTGCAGGATAACGATATCTCTGACAACGAGACGGGTTTTTCGTATGATTTGTCTGTAAGGAGACAGATACGCCAGTATACGAGGATTACCGTAGGGGGAGCAGGAGGATGGAACGAGGCATATCTGGAGGCAGAAAGGCGAGGTTTCACCAAGTATTGGAGCTGGAACGCAACTGTTGAGCATCAGTTGGCAGAGCCCTTGGCATGTGTCTTTGGGGGCAGCTATCGGAGCGACAAGGAGGATACGGGCAGACGTTGGAAGACTATTCGAGGGAACGTGGGGCTTAGGTATTCATTCTTGAGGTGGTTCAATGCGGGGATCGAGTACACGTATGCGAAGAGAGACGATGATGTTGATGCTGACGACTATACTGATAATCGTGTAATGCTCACGCTCACCGTACGCAAGATGTTTAGGTGGTAATGGGGAAGGAGCTAGGAGAAAGGTAAAAAGGTAAAAGGATAAAGGAGGAAGGAGAAAAGAAAAAAACCCCGTTCAGTCTTATCCTTGAACCTTGGATCTTTCTCCTTGCACCTTGTCCTTACGGCTTTATCCTAGCGCCTTCCATTGCGCTCGATGGACGCCTAGCTGATCGCTAGTTTTGATATTTGAACTTTGAGATTTATAATTCTTACATTCTAACTCCTAACTTCTGTCTCCGCAGGAGATCTTGAAATGAACAATTTCGACCTCACTAAATACATAGACATGGCCCTTCGCAGGAAGTGGTGGATTATTATACCATTTCTCTTGACCCTGTTGGGAGGATTCACATATGCCCTCAAGGCGCCTAAGATCTATGAGGCTCAGACTCTTATCCTGGTGCAACCCCAAAAGGTTCCCGAAGAGTATGTCAGATCAGTAGTTTCAACAAGTGTCGAGGACAGATTACAAACTATAACGCAGCAGGTTACGAGCAGGACGAATCTTGAGAAGATAATAAAACAGTACAATTTATATAGCTCACCGAAGAAGCACCTATTGATGGATGACAGAGTAGCAATTTTCAGAAAGATGATCACTGTGAATGTGAGCCATCGGGGCAGAAGAAACGAAGCAAGTGCATTTAGTATCTCTTTCCGGGGAACCGACCCTGAGATTGTGGCTAAAGTCACAAATACCCTTGCATCCAATTTCATCACTGAAAACCTCAAGCTTCGCGAGGCCCAGGCCTTAGGAACTTCATCATTCTTGGCTGACGAGCTCAACTCGGTAAAAAGAAGATTGAGAGAGAAGGAAGAAGAACTCAAGCAATACAGGATCAAGTATATGGGAGGGTTACCCGAACAACTTCAGACAAATCTCAGCATACTTGAGAGATTGCAGGCACAACTGGACCAATATAATGAAAATCTGAGAGACGCAGAGAACAGAAAAATATTCCTTCAACAACAGATTGCCAACGCCGCTGCGGCAGCCTCATCTGAGGCAAGAAGTGCAGGCTCTGCTGGTACCACGACAGGGGAAGATGAGCTACAATCTATGAAAAATCAGTTGGCAATGCTGGAGAGCAGATACACTGACAATCACCCGGATGTTATCAGATTGAAAAAAGCTATAGCAAAGCTCGAAGCTTCTAGATCTATTAGACCTGCTTCGCAGGAGTCTCCTAGGCCAGTGCCAGTCACATCACCAGTACGGGTCGACCAAACATTGAAAAGACAGCTAGAAGAAACAAACCTCGAAATCAAGAGGTTAAAAGCAGAGATTGCTGATCTAACTGGCCAGATTAAACTGTATCAAAAAAGAGTGGAGGATACACCCAAAAGAGAGCAAGAACTATTGAGTCTCAACAGGGATTACAACAATCTAAGAGAATTATACAATTCGCTGTTGAACAGAAAGCTAGAAGCAGAGATTGCTGTCAGTCTGGAAAAAAAGCAGAAGGGCGAGCAATTTAGGGTTCTCGATCCTGCCAAGGTGCCGAGCAGGCCAATAAAGCCAGATATGAGGAAGATTATCTTGATGACGCTGGTACTCGGCCTTGGCCTTGGATGCGGCCTGGCGTATGTTGTGGAAATGATGGATACCTCATTTAAAGATCCTGAAGAGGTAGAAAAAGAGCTGGAACTTCCTGTCTTACTCACCCTTCCCATTCGTTATACTGAAAGAGAGCTAAAGAGGATAAAAGCCAGGAAGATTCTGGCTTATTCCTCAGTTAGTATTGGCTTTGTTGCCTCAGTTTTTGGGATTCTCATAGCAACTAAAGGATTGGACAAAACTGTCCAATTTTTTGCCGATCTTATCGGCAGAGCAGGGGGATAGAAAAAAAGATAGGACCTAGGAGTCAGGAGGAAAGGATCCATGAGTTCATATTCTGACTCCTAACTTCTGGACTTCTGTCCCGAAGGGACAAGCTGATCGCTGATAACTAAGTACTTTGTTTCGTTTGAACACTGGTGTTTGACATTTAATATCGATGATAATTATGACTGATCCGATAACGATTTTGCCTTACGCCTAACGCCTAGTTATTATGTACACAGCCTTCTACAACCTAGCCGACAAACCCTTTAACCTTACACCTTCGCCCCGTTATCTATATCTGGGCGAGGTGCACAAGGAGGCCCTTGCTTTCCTAACATATGGGGTAGTGGAACGCAAGGGTTTCATTGTACTTACCGGTGAGGTAGGCACAGGAAAAACCACGATGGTCCAGGCTTTACTAACTAATCTGGACGAAAATGTGGAGACCGTATACATTTCCAATCCCATGCTTTCAGATAAAGACTTTATAGATTACCTTGCTTTCTCAGCCTTCAAAAGAAAAGTGCGATTTAAGTCAAAAGCAGACTTCCTAGTTGAGTTTGAACAATTCCTAAAAGAGTGTCTGAGGAACCAGCGCACCTTTCTCCTCATTGTAGATGAAGCCCAAAGACTTTCCTTTTCCCTGCTCGAAGAAATCCGACTTCTATCCAACATGGAAACCGCCGATGAAAAGCTCATCAATATCTTTCTGATAGGCCAGCCCGAGCTTAATGAAAAGCTGAGCGAACCCCGTTGCCGGGCATTGCTCCAGAGGGTAAGCGTGCGCCACCATATCAGGCCTTTGGATCTGGATGAGACCAGGGAATATGTGCTCACCCGGCTCAAGGTCGCTGGTGCATCCAATGGGGAGAAGATCTTCCCTAAATCCACCTTAAAGGCGATACACAAGTACTCAGAAGGCTATCCTCGCATGATCAATATCCTCGCGGACAATGCACTTCTGCTGGGATATTCGCGGGGTAAGAAAAAGATAAGCCCGGAGATGATTGAGGAGTGCTATAATGATATACGGCCTAAAGTAGTTGAAAAGCCCATTAAAGCCAAGGAAAGCCCTGTAGCAAAGGTGATGGTTCATGAGAAGCCCCGGAAGTCTGGTCGTTCGTGGAAATGGGCTCTGTTTTTTCTGGCTATGGTAGCCTTGGCGATAGTCGTTGCGGTTTACCGCGATGATGTGAGCAAGAAACTGGAGCAGCTAATCGGCGAGCGTCTTTGGCCAACTACTATTCAGGTCACCAAAAGAAAGCCAGTGCCACCAAAGTCTGAAGAGTATAAGGTCGAATCCCCTAAAGCAGACGTCGAAAAAGACACTAAAGAACCTGCCTATGCCGAGGTCCAGCCTAAAATATCAGATGATGCCAAGGGAACTGACAACCCACAGCCAACCATTGCCCAAAATGCTGGGCAAAACGAAACCACGATAGAACAAATAGCAAATGAAGAGTCCACTCGTGAGGAAATCACAAGCTGGCCGGTGAGGGTAGTGAGACCCGGCGATACTCTGGCTAAGCTGGCAATGGAGGTCTACGGTTATACTGACCAGAATGTGCTCAAGCTAATTCAGGAACACAACCCTAATATCAGTGATATTAACCTTATCAATGTGGGGCAGAAAATCGTTTTTCCCCCTATTTCCTCTAAGGCAACAGAACCTACATATACGGTTTACATAGCGTCATATTTACCCTTTTCTGCTGCCCGGAAAGAGTTCCAGAGGCTGAGCGCACAAGGGTACGAGGCATATATCCTGCCAGCCAATGATCCAGAAAAAGGAAAGATATACCGCATCACCCTTGGTAACTTCGACAAGCTTGAGTACGCCCAGGAGTACGCTGATATGCTCGTAGAAAAAGGCATTACCCCCCTCGCCAAACCCATAAGGTTGGAGGTGAGATGAGGTTCTCAGGAGTCAGGAGTTAGAAGTCGGGAGTCAGAATGTGAAATTGCAAAACGCCAGGGCCAAAAGCTTTGAGGACTTGGTAGTATGGAGAAAAAGCCACGATTTTGTGCTTGAAATTTACAAGTTGACTAACGCATTCCCTAGAGATGAACTTTTTGGACTTATTTCCCAGATAAGGCGGGCTGCTGTATCGATTCCCGCTAATATTGCCGAGGGATTCAGAAGAGCTGGCAAGCAGGATAAGTTAAGGTTCTTTAATATTGCTGAAGGATCAATTGAAGAAGTGAAGTATTATTTGATATTAGCCGAGGACTTAGGATATGCTCCAACAAAGGAATTGAAGGGGAAACTTGCTGAGATTAGCCGGTTACTTTGGGGGTACATGAATTCAATAAGGTCAGGGATAGAGAAGTAAGAAGGTGGCTGCTAACTCCTAACTCCTGGCTTCTTTCCTGAAAGGAAGAAAAATGGGCAAAATCTCCGATGCCTTGGAAAAACATAAAAAGGAAACAGTACTAAAAACAGAAAGGGCGCCAGTGGCCCCAGAGGTGGCGAAAACGGCGCAAATACCCTCAAGCCCTCTGTCGCACGTCCATGCTCCTACCAAATATGACCCCAAGCTTGTGGTTCTCTCAGCACCTGATTCCATGGACGCGGAGAACTTCAAGATCTTGAGGTCCCAAATTCTTTTTCCAAAAGAAGGGAAAAAGCCCCGGGTTATTATGGTCACAAGTGCGCTGCCTGGAGAGGGAAAAACGTTTGTTGCTTCTAACCTTGCTGCTTCTATCGCGTTGGGATTTAATGAGTATGTTTTGCTGGTAGATTGTGACTTCAGGCGCCCATCAGTGCATAAAATGCTAGGGATATCCCTGGTGGCTGGACTGTACGACCACCTGATACACAAATTGCCGCTCCGAGATGTGATTGTTAAGACAGGCTATGGCAAGCTTTCAGTTATACCTGCAGGCTCCCCAAGCCCTAATCCCTCTGAACTGATTGCCTCTCAGATGATGAGGGACTTCCTTGAAGATGTGAGAAACCGATATGACGATAGATACATAGTGATTGATGCCACCCCTGCTCAGGTCACTGCCGAGGCAAATGTATTGAGTCAATATGTGGATGGTATCCTATTCGTGATCATGGCTGAACGCGCACCCCGAGAGGCGATTCATCGATCAATTGAGAATATTGGTAAAGAGAAGATCCTCGGCATAGTCTTCAACGGTTACAACCAAAGCTACCGTGGCTACACGAAGTACTATAAAAAGTATTACAAGGAATATGGCGGCTGAATCAGCCGAAAGGCTGGGAAGCTAGAAAGCTGGGGAGAAAAAGGCGCGGTAGGAAGCGAGGAGGTTCTGCTTCGCGGAACTCAAGGCCTGAGGCAATTTGCCTCGAGAGTCGAAGACCCGCTCGTTGCATCTTTACCTCCTAACGCGATGTTTTTCCTTTATCCCTCCTCCTTTCACCTTGATCCTTGTACCTTTCTCCTTGCTCCTTCTTTCTCTCGCCCCTTGGGTGTCCTATCTGCTCAGAATAACTTTAGATCACTCTAGCTCACTCATAACTTTAGCTCTCTGGTTTATTCTGCCTCCTAACTTCTGCCTCCTGACTTCCGTCTGCTAGCCTTTTTTCCTTGAACAATTCATATATTAAATGTACATTAGACAGACATGTAGATTGTACATTTAAAATACATATTTTCCCCTTGGATCCCTTTCCCTTAAGGGAGAGGGTCAGGGTGAGGGTGAAAGGAGGGTGAACGTGATATCTGTTAAAGAAGACACAACCATTCTGGGCGTTACCGAGTTTCGCAAGATGATTCCTCAAGTTCTAAAAAAAATGAAAAAGGAAAAAATTATTCTTACCCGCAGAAACAAGCCTATTGGCATTCTTGTCGACTACGACCAGTACGAGCAAATGGAGGCCATTATTGAAGCGATCGAGGACCAAGTGCTTGGGCATCTTGCAAAGGAGAGAGCAACCCGCAGGGACAGAAAGGTAATTGACCTGGAAGAGGCAGAGAGTCGTGTGGGGCTTCGATAATGTATAGGGTTCTAATTGATGAGTTGGTTCTTGAAGAGGACTTTAAAAGGATAGATCAAAAGGCCCAGAAAAGAATCGTGAGGGCGATACGGGAAAAATTGGCAGTCGCACCAAAAGAGTTTGGAAAACCTTTGAAAGGAGATCTCAAAGGGCTGTGGCGACTGAGAGTTGGGCAATACCGGGTGGTCTACGAAATTAAAGAGAAGGTAGTGGTGGTCTATGTTATTAAAGTTGGCCTAAGGCGTGATACGGAGGTATATAGGGAACTAGTGAAAAGACTCGAACACTTGTAATATTTCCTCCTCAAGCTTCCCAGCCTCCTAGCCATTTTGCCTTTCGCCTCAAGTTCCGCCCAGCGGAACGGTCCTTACCTCCTACTGCGGTGTTTTTCCTTTCTCCTTGTACCTTTACCCTTGCACCTCCTTCCCCTTGGGCGCCCTCCTAACTCCTGTCTCCTGACTCCTATCTCCTGTGCAATTTTTTTTCCACTTCCATATGTAATTTCTTGCCAACAATGGCAATTCTTTTCCCACTCCATATTTATTTCATTGAAATCGAAATATTGATTAACTTATTGAAATAATTTGCCGATTAAAAAAACCGTGACTTTGGTTAGACTTGGCACTACTCTTGCTGCTAACCCAGGAAAGTTAGAGTTAGAGAAACAGGGAAATGGGGCTTGAGCCTTATCCATTCAGCCTTTTGACTTGTGGAGAAACTTAAAGCTAAATTTAGAGAACTCTAAAAAATACCATGTAATTTTGATGAACTCGTAAGAAGGCAGATTTCCCCTCCCCTGGTGGGAGGGGATTAAGGGAAGGGGTTATATAAGGCGCTGGAATGACAATACATTCACCCTCATGCCAACCCTCTGTCATCAAGGGAGAGGGAGTAGTTGCGACTTTTTACGAAACTGTCAATCTTATACCTAACACCTAAAACTTAAGACGTAACACTTAATACTTTTTCCCGAGTTCTCCCTGGGAGAGCGAGTGGAATTGACAAAAATACAAACAAAATCAACACGTTATTCGGGCAAACCTCTTGTAACCGAAGGGGGCGGAGCCTGTCCTGGAGCCTCTCGCCCCCAGTCAGGCAGCCTTCTTGGCTTTTACCTTCTGACGCCTGTCTTCTCTTATCTTGTTGACATCTGGATTTCGCAATTTGTTATTTTCTATTCTGTCTCCTAACTCCTAGTGATAACTTTAGCTCACTCTAGTCACTCATAACTCTAGCTCACTTTATTACGTGTTCCCTACTTTCTCCATAGGCCAGGTAAGCAGACAGCTCGATGTCTCATGCCACACGTTGCGGTTCTGGGAAAAGGAACTGGGCGACATTCTTGTGCCTTTGAGAACTGATGGCGGCCAGAGAAGGTACACACATGACCACCTCGATACGATCCGGGAAATCAAGAGACTGCGGGATAATGGGTACAGCCTTGCTGAAATAAAGGAGAAGATGCATCCGGAAACAACCAACAATAACAGTAATAAGTCAGAAATTGTTGATCGGGTAGTCAGTGAGATCGCCGAGATAGTCCGCATGGCCTTGAGTAGTCTGCTTGAGAGAGAAGAGCCATAAAGGACCATGAGACCTGGAGGAAATTGCTCAACTAGAAAAGTTGATGGACTTGATAAGGCGGAGGAAGCACGAAGATGACTCTTGAGGAACTTTATGAATATGCTCAGCTGCCAAGCTGCCCAGCCTCCTAACTGTTGCGACCAAATAGACTGAACGGACTAGATAGACCCAATAGACCTCCCCATGTTCCGCCTATTCCGTCAATATATCTCGATCCGCCAACTCCTCTTCGTTGTAGGAGAAGGGATTCTTATCTTCCTGGCTGTAAGCCTTGCCTCTTTCATAATGTTTGGGAGAGACCTGGGCTTCATGCCTATGATGCAAGAAATCTGGGGAAAAATCCTTGTTATTGCTATAGTGACTCAGATGAGCCTGTATTTCAATGACCTGTACGATTTTAGGCTGGGCGATAGGACCTTGGAAGTGGCTTCACGCCTCGCACAGGCCATTGGCATCACATCTATTGTCTTAGCTATTGCCTATTATATCTGGCCCCAGCTTATAATTGGGAGGTGGATCTTTTTTGCCAGCCTTCTCGTTCTCATTGGCTTTGTTGTTTCGTGGAGGATTCTATATTCTGCAATCATCCGGAAAAAGATCCTTACTGAGAAGGCGGTTATGCTGGGTGATGGGCAACTGGCTGCAGATATCCTGAGGGAAGTTAATCACA
>JALVSJ010000502.1 GCA_027024445.1 Desulfobacterales bacterium | reverse complement strand
ATCCAAAGCCAGACCCAACCCTACGCTCATTATGGCTAAGGCACTGAGATATATAGCAGTGGCCCTTTTGCCAAGGATACCGAATAGAACAGTCAAGGAAGTAACATTTGTGGCAGGCCCTGCCAGCAAAAACACAAGAGCAGCACCAGGGCTCACGCCTTTCAATATCATTGCTGCAGCAATAGGAGTGGAGGCGGTGGCACATATGTAAATGGGAATACCTACGACCAGCATTATAAGCATGGAATAGAGCCCCCCTCCAAGATACCTTTCTACAATCCCCTGGGGGATAACGCTCATAATCAGCCCCGCAAGCAGTAAGCCCAGGAAAAACCACCCCACAATCTCTGCCCACACGTCAGTGAAGGCATACCTTACCCCCACTCTAATCTTGTCGTAAAAGCTGTGGTGATGCAGGTGAACCGCAGGATCACAATCAACCCCATCGCAGCATGCATCCACGGGGCAACTAAGGTCAGGAACCACTTCATTTTCTTTTTCCTGGCGTCTTTTCTGGAAAAGATTTTCTGCAATGCCTGCAAGAATGGCGGTGATAAAAGCTGACACCGGTCTTGCTATTGTCATTATTGGATCAAGAAGGGCATAGCTGATGGCGATGGAATCCACTCCGGACTCCGGAGTAGAGATCAGGAACGCAGTAGTGGCGCCGCTATTTGCCCCCTGTTTTTTCAGGGACACCGCAGCAGGCAGCACCCCACAGGAGCAAAGGGGTATTGGTATACCCAGGAGCGCACTTTTGAGCACTGATCTCACAGGCCCATTAGACAGATGCCTTGCCACTGTGTTTGGGCTCAAGAACACCCGTAACCCACCACTTACCAGAAGCCCGAAAATGATATAGACTGAGGAGTCAAGTAAGAGGTTCCATGCTCCCAGCAAGACATGAGTGATGAAATTTACAATCGAAGCCAACACCTCTTACTCCCTGATATGATCCAGCCCTATCTTGAGGATCTTTGATACATGCTCATCGTCAAGGCTATAGTAAAGTATCTGTCCATCTCTCCTTGATTTCACTAGTGCCAGGTCCTTTAGCCGCCTCAGATGGTGAGAAACGGCAGACTCTGTAAGCCCCAAAAATGCCGCCAAATCACATACGCACATCTCCCCTCCTGTAAGGGCCATTACCATTTTTAGCCGTGTGGGGTCGCCCAGTGCCTTATAGGTTAGAGCCAGTCTCTCGGCTTCTCGTTGCGATAATGCCTCATCTCTGGCCCGTGCTACGCGATCAAGATGGACGACCCTGACATCACAGGTCTCTATGTCTTCAGACCTTCTGGATTTCTTGGATGGCATTTCCTTTCCCTTTAACAGTTCATTGAATGTTTGAGTATTTATTCAAATATATTAACCTCGCTCCTTCTTGTCAAGGGAAATAAATTCTTCCGTTTACTTCTGTCGCATGGCCTCGGCCTCCTTTTCCAGTTCCTGGAGAAGGAATCCGATTGGCCATCCCTCTGAGACTGGTGTCAAGGTTGCCCAGAGCTGAGGCGGGAGGTTTGCACTGCGGTATGCAGAAATCAGCAGATGAAGACTGTCCTGGGTAAATCCTGACATGATGACCGCCCTTTTAAGGCCTGAGTCCTCTCCCTGACCTGATCGATCCCCGCGACCAAGGAGTTCCTTTAAGGTGGCGTTACTATCTTTCTCCCCTACAAAGACCACTGGAATTTTCTTGAGACCACATTGGTCAAGGAATTCCAGAAAGTTTTCATGCTCGGCTGCTCTGTAGCCGCACACAAGAAGCTTCTCAGGGCCGTACATCCGCTTCTTTGTCTTTTTCACCCTTTGGAAAGTATTGTGCTCCATGCGTCATACTCCTCGCCCAATTATTGTCAGGAACTCTTCCCACGTGGATGCCCTGGGCACATCATAGGCAGGTTCTGATGCCCCGCTTGGCCCTACTCCTGGCACAGTGGGGATATGATGGTCTCTGGCATAAGTGAACCATACAGCCTGCATCCCTGCCTTGAGGGCGCCGTTAATATCGGGGTCCGGGTCATCACCTACATAGAGGATATATTCACTTTCCACATGAAATTCTTCCCTCAATCTCTTGAACACAAACGGATGGGGCTTTCTGTACCCGAGGGCCCCTGATATCAGTACAAATTCGAAAAACGGCCGGAGTCCCAGCCTGTCTATCAGTTGCTCGGCTGCGGGTGGATGAGTGAAGTTGGACAGCAGTCCGGTCTTATAGACTCCGGTTACCGCGCCCAGCATCTCAAAGGTGCCCGGTATGACTTCACAATAATCAAGGAACGCCGAGAAATAGGAATCCAGACACGACTCTATCCTTTGATCATAGGGTCCTACCTCATAACCAAGGGAGTTCAAGGTGGCACTTATCCAGAAACGATTGTGGGTCTCCCTGCCATCCTTGCGTGTCTCTCTGATTATGCGGGTGGCATTTTCTCGGTATGCCTGCTTGAAGCTCTCCTCTTCCAGTTCGAACCCTTGTTCCTTCAAGCTATTGAAAAGCCTCTCTACTGCTTCACTCACAGCGTGAGGCCTCGCAGTTATCAACGTATTGAACAGATCAAAGCCTATGGCCTTAATACCGGTTACTCCTATCTTCCCTTCCATCTAAATTGCACCTGTCCAAACTCAGTTTCCCTTAGACCCAATACCCTACACCCTGCACCTCCTGCAGTCTTTTTCATAAACGTAACTCATATCAGAATTCCCTGCAGCCCACAATGCCCTTGTTTCTGAATTATGTTGATGAGGTGTATTGAAATTGTTAAATTTTGGTGATGGCGATGTTCCCTTGATGAGACTCTTGCTCAACTTGCTAGCTCTATTGTCTTATGATGGTTCAAACGAAGTAAGCTACGGAGCACACTCATGAGAGTAGGCCTTTATCAAAGTAACCCCACTTTCGGCGACGTGAAGCGCAATGTCGATGACGCCATAGATGCCCTGTCCAGCGCTTCAGTGGATCTGGTCATCCTGCCTGAGCTGTTCAATACAGGTTACCAGTTCATCTAAAAGCAAGAA
>JALVSJ010000501.1 GCA_027024445.1 Desulfobacterales bacterium | reverse complement strand
TCCCCATATTTACCGTCCTGCAGAAATTAATGGACTTTCTTACGTCTGCCAGAGAAATCTCTTGGGGCGTGGTAACTATCAGTGCCTTGGCATCGGGTATGGTTTGGGCAACTGTCAGCGGTTCATCACCAGTGCCAGGCGGAGAATCTATAATGAGATAGTCTAGATCCTCCCATTCAATATCTGCGATGAACTGGCGAATCACACCGATTTTAAGGGGTCCCCGCCATATGGTGGCGCGGTCCTTATCATCCCCCATTAAGGGTTCAATGGAGATGACGTCCAGGTTTTCTGCATAATGGACAGGCTTGGCCTTTCCCTCTTTGCTGCCAGGCAAAATACTGCCTTTCAGGCCCAGCAGCCTGGGTATACTGGGGCCGTGAAGATCTACATCCATTAGTCCCACCTTGTAGCCCCTCTTGGCAAGAGCGACAGCAAGATAGGCTGCCACACTGCTCTTCCCCACGCCACCTTTGCCACTCATTACTAGGATTTTATGTTTAATATTGGCGAGTTGTTCTTTTATCTCCTCGTCTTGCTTCTTGTGCTCGTCCTGAAAGCCATGCATTCCGCAACTTTGTCCCTGCTCTGCCATTATCTTTCATACCTCCTTGGATTAATCTAGAATTAATATATCCTTTCATATAGTAAACTCTCATTATTTGCGCAAGTTGCTCTTTTCCTCTACCCTTATATATTGACCACCAACCCGCACAGGGGGCCTCACGGAACCACTGCAGGAGAGCACTTAGCCGTGAGGCCTATTTTCCCTCAGAGTAATCTTACCTTCCTCCACACCTAGATCTCTTGCGACCACACCGCATTTGACTTGCAACAGGAAGAACAACTCTTCCTTTTCACAGCCTTCAAGGGCCTCATAGTTTCCCTGCCCCTTTGCAATCACCAAGTCAGACGATTCAAAATTATCCAAGAAGTCCTGTGTGCAGGCCGGAAGAACAGCCCCGGGTGCATCACATCCAGTGGTAATTATCTTGGCCACTTTATTCATCCCTACTTTTTCAGCGTCCTTCACTGTAGCATCGTTCAAGATAGGGCCACTGCGAACCGCAACTGTGCACTCCAGACCATAGTGTTCCATAAGAAGCCCCAACAGTACTTTGTCGCAGACAATCTCACCTGCGTTATCTGTAACGTACAGGAGCTTCTTCGCAACTCTAAGAGAGTCCTTCAGTTCATCCAATTCCAGGCGGTCCAGCCCGGGATTGTATATTTGCCTGAGCAGTTCTTCACGGCTGCGCCACTTTCTAACAGGTCCCATGTCAATAGAATTACAAGCCCCTGCTAGCTTTACCGCCTCTAAGAGAGGCTCGTCTGAGGCGTAAACTTCCCTGCAAAGGTCCTTCTCTAGAGATAACATGAAAAGGTTCTGCTGTTCCTTTATGGACCAATAAGGATCCGGATTTCCGCTGAGTTCCCTGATGCGCCTGTGAATGATTTGGGCGAGCTGAGGGGGTTTAGCATCCACGGGCATTTTCTGCAAAACCTCCATTATTTCATTCAACACCTTCTTCTGATTTTCTTCGTTAAGACCTGCGATCCTAGCAGCCTCCAACCCGTGGCGCAAAAAACACGAATAACAGTCTAGATACGTCCTCATTAGCTAATCTTCTCCGATATATAGCAAATTTCCACTGCCCACTGCACGCCGGTAAAGAAGTTAGACCTTTAATCAGAAAAGTCAATGCATAATCATTCAGCACCCTTTTTCAGGCACAATCCTCTCCAATGTTCCTCTGCTGCATCAGTACTTTTTTGCAGCCAGGTTGACAGCCAGCATGGGCTTCTTTAAGATAGATCTGAAGTTGGTATGTCCTGGGATTCATAGTTCGTTAGTAATCAGTTAGGCCAAGGAGTTAGGGCGTGTCAAAAAGAATTCTTATTATAGATGATGATCCTGATGTGGTCGTTTTCCTGTCCACCCTTTTACAAGACCACGGGTACGAAACGCTGGAAGCATCAGATGGGCTCGAAGGGCTCGAGGTAACGAAATCCCAGAGGCCTGATTTGATCCTGATGGACCTGATGATGCCACAAAAAAGCGGCATTTCGCTACTGTCAGAATTAAAAGGGGACGAAGAACTTAAACACATCCCCGTGGTGATGGTAACTGGCGTTTCCGGGGAAACAGGCATTGATCTCGAAACCTTTTTCAGTAGGGCTTCACAAGCCAACAACGCCACGCAATCCCTCAAGCCAGACGGCTATGTAGAAAAGCCAGTGGACCCGGACAAGTTGCTCCGATTAGTCAAGAGCCTGCTTGGTTGATTTTATGAAGACTTTCAATGTTGCCATTGTGGGAGGCGGTCCAGGATGCCTGGCCATTATGGACATGATCTATAAAGACCGCTTCAGGCAACTTAGGATGAACCTCATTGGTGTTGCCGATGTTAACCCTGACGCACCAGCCCTCCTGCGGGCAAGAGAACTCAACCTTTTCACTACGACCGACTATCATGATCTTTTCTCCCTTGAAAACCTAGACCTTATAATCGAGCTCACCGGCAATCCAACCGTGAGCCAGGCAATTCAAAAGGAAAAACCTCCCCACATCCAGTTCATGGATCACACAGTAGCACGACTTTTTTGGGATTTTATTCAACTTGAAGATGAAAAGCTGCGCACCGAAAAAGAAGCCGAGAAAAAGATAAAGGAGGAAAGAGATTATACCTCCAAGATCCTCAATACCTTGGCTGACTCAATACTGGTGATGGATGATAACAAGATTATCAAAGATGTTAACGATACCTTTCTGAAAGAGTTTAATACCACACGCGATCAAGTCGTAGGGAGGCATTGTTACGAAGCTATCTTTAGAAGACAAGATCACTGTGCCGATAGTTTTTGTCCGCTGCTAACAGAGGCGAGCAAAAGCGTTTCGCCCGATAGGAAAGAGTATTCCCTAGAGCGAGGTGGATCCCTCATATACTACGAGGCTGACTATACCCCTCTCTCAGAGAACGGGCATGCAAGAGGATGGCTTATCTCCTTACACAATGTTACG
>JALVSJ010000500.1 GCA_027024445.1 Desulfobacterales bacterium | reverse complement strand
GCGATGGTGTCCTGGGCAGAATTAGACCTGTATTTAACAGATCTTTCTCTCACTTAGCAAGTGTCCTCACTCCTCATAATATTGGTGTCCGAAATCGACGTCGGCCCAAGAAGACAACTTAATAATGGCAATATATTATAGGCCTACAATCACGGTTTATAAAATTAGGTTCTCTAGTTGAGTTATCTTGGCAGGAAAACGGCATATTCCCTTCCTGTCTGACGCCAGGCAGGCGCTACGCTCGCTGCGCCATCCATGGCTCCGCTCACTGCGGATTCCAGCCCTTCCGCTATCCTGCTCCAGTGCTGAAATGACGCCGCTCTGGGAACATCCCGTTCCCCTGCTATTTACAAAAGCGACTTTGGAAACGTTTGTCCTCATAATAGATCAAAGTGTGGAGGCGGGCTCTTGAGTGGCCAGTTGCCTTCGTGTAAGGATGTAATTATAGCTGGAATGACTTCCAGCAGTTCTCCGGCCATTATGCCTACCTTTCCCATTTCTTCTGCGAGCAAATCTGCGGCAAGGCCATGAATATATGTACACGCAAGGGCTGCCTTTTCCGGGGGCCATCGCCGGGCAAGTAAACCGCCTATGAGCCCTGTAAGGACATCTCCTGCGCCTCCACTGGCAAGGGCAGGGTTGCCCGTGGGATTAACAAATATGCGTCCTTGAGGAGTGGCAATGAGACTACGGGCTCCCTTGAGCACCAGGTTGCAGGCGTAGGAATCAACAAATTCCGCCGCAGTAAGGATACGATTCGCCTGAATTTCAGCAGTTGTCTTACCTGTCAGTCGGCTCATTTCACCAGGGTGCGGTGTCAGGATAACGTGGGCTGCGGATTCCTTGGGCAAATCCAGCGCTCCTGCAAGTGCATTGAGACCATCGGCATCTATGACCATGGGCAGGCTGCAGCGGGAGACAACCGCCCTCACGAGTTCAACGGTTTCAGGATTGGTGGAAAGCCCCGGTCCTATGGCCAGGGCTGTCTTACCTTCCATGATATTTTCTACTTCTGAAAGCCCCTTTATGGAAAGTGACCCTGCTGGTGTCTGAGGAAGGGGAACAGTCATGGCTTCGGTCAGCTTCTCTTCCAGAATTGGGTTTAGCCCTTCTGGCACCCCCACTGTGACGAGCCCTGCTCCGGCCCTCACCGCCGCAAGGGCCGCGAGGGTAGCTGCTCCAGTCTTTCCTGTTGAGCCTGCCAGGATGAGCAGGTGTCCCCTGTGCCCCTTGTGGACATCCTCTCGGTTTTCAACCAATAGATCAGCAAAATCCTCAGGCACTGTCAGGCGGAATTGCTCGGGGACCTGAGTTGAAACCGATTGCGGGATGGATATGTCGATTCGCACCAGGCGACCTACCAGATCACGCCCCGGAAATATAACTTGTCCCACCTTGGGAAACCCGAATGTAACGGTAAGGTCTGCCCTGACCGCCACGCCCATAATGGCGCCGTTGTCTGCATTGAGCCCTGAAGGTATGTCAATGGACATAACCGGCTTGCCCGAGGCATTGATATCCTCAATTATCCGGGCATAATATCCTCTCACAGGCGAATTGAGCCCTGTACCCAGAATAGCATCAACAATGTAATGGGCATGGGCCACCTCACTTTGTTGGGCCTCCCATGCCTCCTCATCGAGCAGGTACCTGATATCCAGACCCATGCCATGAATTATGTTGAGATTGATGAGGGCATCGCCCGATATTTTCTCCTTGTGGGACAATACCATAACGATGGGCCTTAGACCGGCCTCATGCAGGTACCTTGCCACCACATATCCATCGCCGCCATTATTCCCCCGGCCACAGATGATCAGGACACGGGAGCCTGCTTGCGGAGAAAAATGGCCGAGAAAGGTTTGGGCAGCGCCCCTCCCGGCATTCTCCATGAGGACGACACCGGGAATACCCAATTCCTGGATGGTCTTGCGATCCATTTCCTGCATTTCTGAGGCCTTAACCAATCTCATGACTCTTCTCCAACACTACCATTGCAATGGCGTCATCCCTCTCATCTGATAGTGAGAGGTGAATAGCGCTGATTCCTTTCTCTTTACAAATAGAAAGAGTGGTGCCTGATGGCCTTATACCGGGTTTCCCCCTTGAGTCATTGTAGACCGCTATCTCCCTCCATTTGACCCCTTGTTTCATACCCAGCCCCAGAGCCTTGGAGAAAGCCTCTTTTGCAGCGAACCGCAGAGCAAGGGCTGCGTAAGGCCTGGATCTTTTGAAGGAAATATCCTTTTCTTCAGGGGTAAACACCCTGTCCACAAATCTGTTTCCCCACCTTCGAACAACCTGCTCCATTCTGGGGATATGAACAAGATCCACTCCTATACCATAAATCATGATAAATTCCCAACCAGGGACTCAGAACTCCTTTACAAGCTCGACCATTTCCCGCACTGCCCGTTCAAATCCAACATATATGGCTCTTGCCACGATGCTGTGACCAATACTGTATTCTTCAATCTGATGAAGATCACGGAAGCGTTTGACATTTACATAGTTGAGGCCATGGCCTGCACTGATCTTTAGCTCCAGTTTGTCAGCTACATTAACTGCTGCCCCGATCTGAGAGAACAAACGATCGGCTTCAGCCTCTGAGCGTGCCTCTGAGTAATGCCCAGTGTGAATTTCCACGATATCCCCACCACAGGCCTTTGCAGCCTCAATCTGGGCAGGGTCGGGATCAACGAAAAAACTTACCAGTATCCCGGCCCCTTTGAGGGTCTTTACCACTTCAGTATAGTGGTCTTTGCGGCTCACCACATCGAGCCCTCCTTCGGTAGTCAATTCTTCACGCCGCTCAGGCACAAGGGTCACAAGGTCAGGCCTGGTCTTAATGGCAATCTGTACCATTTCCTCAACAGCAGCCATCTCTAAATTTAGCTTGGTCTTCACTGTCTGTCTGAGGATCCCAAGGTCCCTGTCCTGGATGTGACGTCTGTCTTCTCTCAGGTGGCAGATAATTCCCTCTGCACCGGCTAGCTCTGCTATGCCTGCAGCAATCACTGGATCAGGCTCAT
>JALVSJ010000499.1:1230-3036 GCA_027024445.1 Desulfobacterales bacterium | reverse complement strand
TCAAAATATGCTCAAAAATTATTCCAGTGTGAAAAACGCCTGGAGTCCTCTGTAAAGGCTCTTCCTGATGGGCCCGTAAGCCTGTCAGATGAAAATTACAGAAATTCCTTAAGGGACTTCATTAGAGAAATAGAAGAATACCAGACTGTGTTGCGTTCATTTATTAGTTCTCCCACGCGAAGAGGCCTGAAGACCGAGTTCAGATCCATAGAAAGATCCTTCAACTTGATTATTGAGGGGCGAGAGAAGGCAGTTAAAGCAAGCGCCTACTATACGGAGGATGATGTCAGGAAAGAGCCTTACTTTAAGTCGCTCTATGGGCAATTGATGAAAGATGCCCGGCATCAAATACACCAGGCTGTTCAATACAGCTTGAGGGGGCAGGGACTCCAGTTCATTGTCAAGCCCGTGGGTTTTAAGGAAGTTGTAGATGCCTCCTCCGAAAGGCTTATGAGCAAAACAACAGAAAAAATTTCCCACCTGGTAGTCCAATCCATAAAGACCGGCAGGCTCGCGCCACCGAATGAGTTGGCCAAGGAGATGGGAGGTGTGGCCACAGGCGGTTACCGTGAATTGGTGAGGAGCCTGAAGAACATGCCAAGGAATACCATCGGTCATCTTCTGGCTGTGGCACTGGAAAATGCCAATGCAAAACTCATTGGAACTCCCCTGGGAGAACTTGGCAGACAGTACCACCGCATTGAAAGGGCAAGGTCTGGCGCTCCCATGAAGGAATTGATCAGGACTACTTTCAAGGCCCGTTTGAGGAAGCTTCTATTCGGCAAGAGCAGTAATATAAGGCTGAAGCTTCTTAGCAAAAGGCTTATTGTGGAGGCCGGACAGGGCGTGCTCATAAATATTGCCCTTGAAATCCTGTTGCCAAAACTAAAGGAGGCATTCAGGCCTAAAGGGAATCTGGAGCGCAGGCTGAAAATATCCACTGGCACACTAAAGGAAGCGATGGGTAAATTGAACTCGCTCGGCATTGACAAAGGAGCCATAAACGTTCGACTTTCTGTTGTGAGAGATTCTTGTTTCGATGCCATCGGCACCTTGAATGCCAGCCGTTTTCTGGAGAAAGATGTCTACCGCGCCCTGGGCCACAAAGCCCAATTTGCTAAAAAATACAGGGAAAACCTGGAGGCACTTCCTTTGTCTCGGTGGGCTCCCCATACGGCATTCAAGCTAGGTCGGCCTAATGGCAAACCCTGGGTGATGAAGGCATATGATGAAAACATAGAAATCATCAAGCAAAATCAGGATGACAAACTCTTTATGGCAACCATTGACTTTATTGTGGCTCACAAGCTGCTCGAGCACACCATCGAAAGGACCAGACTACGATTTATGCTGGATAGGGAAGAAGAATTCCAATTTGCATCTGAAATTTTCGGGACACTCCCAGATATAATAAGGCAACTAAAAAAGCTGGAAGGGGATAGTGCACTAAGCGGAGAGAAGCGTGTTTTCTTTATTATTCCACCCGGAGGATCTCCAGACGGAACCTTTCTCTACACAGGCCCTTACGGCAAAGTTCCACTACTCCCTTATCTCATGTACATCGACCCCACGCAAGAAACATCTCTTGAGGAAGGCCGAATTAGGGCCGGAGCCCTCAACGTTTTCAGATCGGTGTCAGCTAAAGCGTATCTCAACAAACACCTGGTCAAGACCACGGTAGGCAAGGAGTCGCGTTTTGTATTTGTCGAACCAAGAATGTTGTACAAGATTGGTACATCAAAATTTCGGCTGAAAAATGGGAATTACACGGTTGCGGTGATATTCTATTGCGAGACAGGGGAAAAC
>JALVSJ010000499.1:0-1220 GCA_027024445.1 Desulfobacterales bacterium | reverse complement strand
TGGACAAACGACCAGGAAGAAAGCCCTTGGATGGAACAAAAAAGCTCATGAATCTTGGCTTAAATACTCCAAGAACCTGAGCCTCTACTGTCAAGACCGAAAAGAACTAGAGGCGGCAGCCAAAAACGTCTTGTTCTTCTATCCCTATGCCCGGGAGTATGTCTCCACCTATGGTTATGAAAAAAGGCCCGGAATGAAGCAAGACCGGTTATACAGATTGTCTCATGATACTTTCTCATGTTTGACAGAAATAGTAGATGATCAATCCTATGCCCAGGCATCAGCCTTTTTCAATAAGAACATGAAATACTTTTACATGCGAAAGAGTCCCAATAGTAACGAGGTGGTATTTGATGTGAGGAGTTATGTCAAGTTGGCGGAACTGGCTGTTTCCTTGGGGAAAATAGAAGAGGGAAGAGCGCTGTTGCTAAGGGCGAAGAGGTTTGTTCCAGGAGGAAGGAAATCGTTGCCTCGCGAATTGAGAATTTTGCCCGAGGACTACAGAAATTAATCAGTGCTGTAACCCTGCACGGACATGTTGGAGCATCTGGTAAAGGTGGTATCCAAATCATAAATACTTGTATTCAGGCGCTTGGCGCTTCTTTTCGCATAAGGAAATTTGCCGGTCACGCGCTCAGGGGCCTGAAGGAGGGAATCTCATGGGATCAAGAAGCGTCATTTGTACCTGGCTATCTGTCATTTGTCTTGTAATTTCTTTCTTGTGCCCCCAGTTTTTTGTTTCCACTGCTTCGGCGTTTGACCCGGATTCAATACTCCGCGATCCGGCCATAAAACGCGGGATTCAAAAAATAAAGAGTGAATCAGATGCAGAGAATTTCTTTGAAAAAAAATTACAGAAAATTTTGAAGGTCAAACAGGCTGTGGACTTTTGCGAAGAGATATCCGAGGGAGCGTTTTCAGTGGAAATGGAGAAGTTAATGGACGTGCCGGTGCGCAAACTCAACCTTGAGGGCTGGGGCCGGTATGACATTGTCAATGTGAAACGGATCGTCAGGATAAACCGCACAGACCCTTACACCCACCAGTTCAAGCAAGTGGGTGAGACCCTCAGCAACTGGCTTACCTATTACTCCCTTTTCAAGGACATAACCGATGCAATCTATGACGAGGATGGGGCCCGTCTCAAGGCCATTTCCAGCTCCCTTGAGTTCTCCCAGGGGTATTTGATGAAAAAACTGGGCATTGAGGCCTCAGGTGTT
>JALVSJ010000498.1 GCA_027024445.1 Desulfobacterales bacterium | reverse complement strand
CAGGTAGCTCAGTCGGTAGAGCAGAGGACTGAAAATCCTCGTGTCGGCAGTTCGATTCTGTCCCTGGGCACCATTTCAAATGAGCCTGCGCCTTTTTGTGCCGTTAGTACCATAAAATTGCCGATCGGAAGCTTTATGCTTGAAAAACCGATCGGCATTTTTATGCTTTAAATATCGTTTACAGTGTTCAGGAAGAACTCCAAGTGATTGGAAATTATGGTTATTATTTCAACATTGTGCTGGAACTTTATCGGGAATTTAGTCCTAGTGCTAGTTGACTAGACTCGCGTCGGAAGAACGAATGCTTACGTGCTAACCATTCAGTTTAAGCACGACGTTCCCCCAGGCGAGAGCGGGTCTCAGGGCAATAGTACACAAGATGTAAGTTGGTATGGCGATCACTATACCAATGCTTCCGACTGCAATGACTTTTTCGAAATTGGTTCCTTCTCCGGCAGCAACAGCCAGAACCAAACCAATGAAATTCGCAGTATTGAGGGCAATTAAAGCGATACCAAGATGAACGCATACCCGACTAGCGAGGGGACGGGCCCTCAGGGTTCCATTTCTTGTGATTAGTTTCCCCAAGGCTAAATATCTGATATCACGAGCTTTAATACCCTTTTGCGCAAGTTGTGACATGGACTGCAAAAGCAGCGGGTTCCTTCTGATCTTGAATCTATAAAAGAAATGAGCTTCTTCATTTAAACTAAGTAAGTAATTACTGATGTGCCGAGTAAATCGGAACTGAATGCGGATTATAAGCTCGGACATTAGCCACAATAATGCAGGCATAAAAGATCCTGTAAAGAGCCGTTCTAAATGCTCTGTCCAGCGTGCATCATCGTCGAAGAACAATAATGCTCTGACATTGTTTTCAAAAACAGTCTGATCAGTCGAGCGCACTTTCTTCTCCTACGCGAGCCAGCCGTCAATCTGTCTGCGTAGAGCCTGCCAATCTACATCGCTGGTCTCGCGTCCCTCGATTTTAGAAATTAACAGTTGCACCAGCGAAATCAGATTGGATGGTTCAAGCATTGAATTTCCTCTGTTCATTACTGCGTGGTCTGCAATCAGGCGAAGGGTTTCAGACAGAACATCTTTCCCAATAACGCCATTTCTAGGGGCCGATTCGTCCTTTTTCCCTGTTATCAGGAAAAAAGAATCTGCGCCCCCTCTTGCTAAACGCATAAGGTACTCAATGTTTGGCGCTCTAGAGCCCTGCTCATACAAGTATTGAGATGCACGGCTAACGCCGCCCAGCTTAGCAAGTTCCTCTTGGGATAATTTTAGCCGGCGTCGTTCCTCTTTCAGTCGAGTACCGAAGTCCTTAAGAATTAAATTTTCCACCATTATATTCATTTATACGTCTACAATAGTAGACATTTAGAAAAATATGATTATACTTAGTGTAAACAGAATTGAGCTGAATGTGAAAAAGAAAAGCCTACGTACCAGTAAGGAAGTTCGCATAGAGTTTGAGAGGCGTGGCCTGTCAATCAGTGACTGGGCTCGCGCACATCATTTTTCTACGCACTTAGTCTACCAAGTCCTTAGCGGATCAAAGAAAGGATTGAGGGGGCAGTGTCATCAGATTGCGGTGGCATTGGGTTTAAAAGAAGGGTTAGTGGAAGGATTGGAGTCCCTACCATTTCCTAGATTGCCCCCAAAAACGCGCAATGACGATATTAGTTAATTAATTTTTTGTCCTGACGAAGGGAGGGAATAGCAAATGGCATAAATAACAAACCCGAAGCTAACCTGGGGGGCTAACTCCGGGTCTGCGGAACGTAGAAGTACTACGCCCTGACGCCGTTAGTATTGTCTACTTTTCGAGACTCGTCAACCCCCTGCGTCAAATTTTCTCGTATGCCTGCAGCCCGGTGGTGGGCTGTGGACTAGGAGGTTGCTCAGTGCTCTCGGAAATTGAATTAAATACGCATCTCCACAAACTCGGCGTCACCCCTGCTGGTGTAGACCTAATCAAGCGTGTAAGGAGTAGTCCCCCAGTGCGGCGTGTTCGGTCCAGTAGATCTAATGTCTCTGGCCGATTTGCATCTGACAAGATGCGCCTCACTATTCAAGCGGAAAGCAGAAACGTCGAATATCCATTTATTTTGGAAAAAGAAGTGGATCCGGATACGTTTGAGGTATGGGACCAACCTGCATCTCTCAAGCTGACATATCAGCGTCCGGATGGAAAACGGGGAGGACACAGAACAGTAGTTGATTTCTTGACCATAAGCAGGACAGCTGTGGACTTCTGGGAATGTAAGGACCTCAAACAGCTCGAAAAACTAGAGGAACAGAATCCAAATATTTTTTGCCGTAGCCCGGACGGAATGTGGATATCTCCTGCGGGTATTGAGGCAGCAAAGCCGTTTGGAATCGGGCACAGAATCTACACGCCGAATTCCTCTGACATCATTTATGCCAGAAACATAAGCTTCGCTCTAGACTATTTCCGTCAACCCATTGAGGACCCTGAAAACATACTCATAGATCGCGTTGTTAATTTGTTAAACGAATATAGGGTGTTAAATCTGAACAAGCTCTACGAGTTAGCTGGTGATCGGTTACCAGTAAATCTAGCGATTGCTCATGCCAGAGTATTCGTTAACTGGAAGGAAAAGCTGTTGTGTTATCCGGAGCAAGTAGATGTGTACTCATCACCATCAGTTATGGAGGCACATTCGATTGTTTCAGGAGAGCGCACTTGGCAGCCTCCTCTTCCTGTAGAGGTCAAAGAAGGTGTTTGGTGTGAATGGAACTCAAGGCAATGGCAGATACTCAATCTTTCCAACAAGGTCAATCTTCAGGCCAAAGACCGGCGCCTGGTAACAATTAGCTTTGAGGACTTTAAGGGCTTTATCGATGCGAAGGAGATTGTTTTCACTTCTATTGAAGAAATTCCAAATTCAAATGCGCTTGAGCTACTGATGGGTATAACCGATGAGGATTTATCTGAAGCGTTGACAAAACAGAAAATTCTGAGACGTTGGAATGAAAACGATAGAGCAAATATTCCAGTGACTGATAGAACAATTCGAAACTGGAAGGTGGCTGCGGCAGAAGGCGAGCTTCGATATGGATCTGCTTTTCTGGGTTTGGTATCGAATAATAGATTGCGAGGAAACCGGGAGTCTCGTCTAACTAAATACGAAGAAGAAGTACTGAACGAATCGTTTGAAGTTCATTTGGAAACAAGTACTTCACCAAATTGGAAATGGGCTCATACGAAGTACAAGACACTATGCGAGGAAAAGGGCATAACCCCATGCTCGTATCCGACATATAAGGCGCGTGGAGAAAAGCGTGACAAACCAAATCAAGTTCTGCAGAGAGAAGGAATACGTGCTGCTAATCAGATAAATATCCCCAACGCATCCGAAGATGTTTTCGACAATACGATGCCCACCCATGGAGACCGGCCTTGGGAGGTAGCCCACGTAGACCATACGCTACTCGATATAGAGCTGATATCTGCTATCACAGGACAGAATCTTGGGCGACCTTGGCTCAGCTTGCTAGTCGATGCATTTAGCCGCTTTATACTAGCTTTCTGGTTGACATTCGAATCGCCTTCTCATCGTGCCGTAATGGCTTTAACCAGGCAATGCGTCGAAAGATGGTCGCGCCTACCGCAGCGCCTAATCATGGATGGTGGAAAGGAGTTTGAAAGTGTCTATACGGAATCTTTATTCGCGCGCTACTATGTTGATACTTTTCAAAGGCCGGCCGGGCAACCTCGTTATGGTTCCCCCGTTGAGCGCGTATTTGGTTGTAATGACACAAGGCTCATACACAATCTTGTGGGAAACACGGAAAAGAGGAAACTCCTCAGGTCTTTAAGTAGTACGCATGATCCGTCAGATCTTGCGATATGGACGCCTGAAAAGTGTTACGAACTGATGGGCGAGTGGGTGTTTGATGTCTATCCAAATCTTGCACATCATGGTATTGCTGAACATCCAAAGGATCGGTTTGATCGCTCGGTAATTGCATCTGGTGCGCGGCCCTTTAGGCACATACCGTACGATATGTCATTTTACATATCGACTCTTCCTGAGGTAGACGGTCGAACAAGAAAAGTCAGACGTTCAACCATCAAGATCCATTATCTCGAGTACAGAGGCGTAGAGAAGTCCCTGGGGCCATATAACGGCCAGAACGTACTTGTTAGGCAAGACCCCTACGATATTTCGCGGGCATGGGTGTTTGTCGATGGGCAGTGGGTGATGGTGTTTTGTACGCATGATCTGGTACGGCAATACGTGGAGCGTGGAATAACGATAGCTCAAATTGAGCTGTCGGCTAGATTGACTTTAATTGGTAAGGAGTACCGGAATGTAGAAGAAGTATTGAAGAGTTTTGTAGCTAGTTTGGAGGCCCAAGAAAAGCTGTTGCTATCCCAAAAGCAAGCATCGATGTTGCCTGACTCTGTTAATAGAACGCAGGAGCGGGGTTGTCCCGCTATTCTCCCTACTTGTACGGAAACTCCAATGCCCTTCGAATTTATTGACTAGAAGAGGAAGGTACGATGAATGATATTGCAAAATATCTCCAAAAAGCGATTGTTCAGAGGATAGCCAGGTAAGAAGCCAACAATATTGAGCGAGCATGAATATTTGATGGTGGGCGGTGGGCGGTGGGTGGTGCTGCTCTCCATCCACGAATTTGTGCGCTAGTGCGTGTGGCGAAGAATACGTATTTGCGAATTCGACCTATCAGCAAGGTTAACTCCAATCCATTGACAGGTATAGAGTGTTGCGATGAAAAACATTGTCAAAAATCTTAAAAAAGTGATTGTCCATCATGCTGTGTTCCAGGACGTAGAGGAACAGGTGCTATCTCAGTTGGCCACCCCGTGTAGCGACCAAATTATCCTGATAACAGGGCCAACAGGAGCAGGTAAGTCAACTCTATGTAAAAGCCTTGTAGTACAGTTGAAAAAATGGGTTATAGATAATCCCGAGTCTGGCTTTGGCCCTCCAGTAGTTATAGAAGCATGTGAACCTGAGCGGGGAGAGTTTGATTGGAAAGATTTTTACTGGAATGCACTTCATGGGCCGCTGGGGGAACCGGGAATGACAAAAAAAATTGACATTACAGAGTCCCTAAAGGCGTTACGTGAGAATAAAACACTTACTAGATATAGAGGCACGTCAATTCCACGTCTTCGTGAACTGTTTATTGACGTTGTAAATGCTCGTAAGCCGATCGTCGTATTTATAGATGAGATCCAGGCAGCAGCGAAGACCAGGAATTCGATACGTAGGGGGGACAATATGGATGTAATAAAAACATTATCTATTAACACAAATTCGACATTCATCCCAATTGGTACATATGAAGCAAGAAAGATGCTGTACGCGAGTGGACAGGCTGCGCGTCGTGTTACAGTTGCACACATGCGGCGCTACACCTTAGAGGAATTAAATAGCCAGTACAAGCCGATAATTGAGTTTTTTTGCGATGAACTTGGGGTTCCATTAAGTGCTAGTGTAAGACGAGATGTGGATTATTTGTATAACCAAACGATAGGATGCGTTGGGATTCTGAGTGAATGGTTTGTCAAGTCTATTAACCTAGCAATAGGTCGTAAAAAAAGAGTAATAGATAGAGATATCCTCGAAAAGGTAAGGTTACGAAACATCCAGCTTGCCGGCATTGCAGCAGAAACAATCGCATTTGAAACAGAGCATGCCAGTGAAGGGGATTTTAATTTAAGTGAGTTTTTCAAGTTGACAGCGCCTGACGCAAAGTCCGTGGCATTTGATTATTCCAATGACTCTCTTCGCCAGAAGAGGACTGCTCGTACCCCTGGTCGGCGGGCGCCTGCGAGAGACGCTGTCGGTAATTCGGAGTAGTGCTCAGAAGTAAGATGCGCAAGAGGGCTATCTGGGTAAGTTATTTGCCAGAAAACAGCAGTAAAGAGGATTCCCATTGGCTTAGACCCTGTACGCCTATTGGTGTGGGCACTCGATATGTTGAAGCATTGACCGGGTATATTACCAGGCTCGCAGAACTCCATTGGATGACGGTGACGCCTTTCATGCATGATGTTCTCGAGTCCTTTTTGCCGGAACAGTTTCGTTTTAAATACAAGATGGTTCGGACAAATCAGTACTTGATAAATGGGTATGGTCGATTTGCCCAGCGTATTAGCCAAGCAGTTACGAATGCGACAAGTGCTTTCAATGCAAGCCATTTAACTTTTACACCATGGCAGAATGCCTTCGACCCACAGGGACATGGCCTTCTAAGAGATCATCTTTGTTGGTGTAAGTCATGTTGGAGAGAAGATACGAACCTTGGGATCTCGCCGTATGTTCGACTATCATGGGTATCACAACAAGTTTCTATCTGTACGTTACATGATAGGGCCCTGGAACATTTTTGCCACCATTGTGGCGCGAGTCAGAACGTTATGCCTACACTTCCCCTGCCATGGATGTGCCAACGTTGTGGGCTTGATTTGCGTGCGGGGCGTGTTTCAAAAAAGCTAAAAAAGCGAGGAGATAAGAAAAACTACTGGGCTGCAAATACTGTCGAGAGACTTATTGAACGATCTTGTGCGGTCGGGCGAAGCATTGATCACAACAAGGTAGCGATGGTACTGCGTGATATATGTGAAGCAGAGTTTGAAGGAGATTCCTATCGATTTTCTAAAGAGGTCAATATTAGACAGCCCTATATTTGGAGATGGATGGATGGAAGTTCAAAGCCCACATTTCCGTCTTTTCTAGACTTGTCATATCGGCTGGGAGTACCTCCGGATGGGCTGCTGTTGAGTGAAAATCGTCCAATTATTGATATTCGGCCATCCAGAATCCGCAAGCAGAGAGTGTTCGTTGAAATGCGAAAGCTTACCGAGCATGAAAAGAAACGCATGTCATCCGTATTAAATCGCGTCATTCGTGAAGAGGCGGAGCCACCTCCTTTACTTTCGGAGGTCGCGAAGGAAATTGGAGTCAGTGTTGCTGTCATCAAATATCATTTTGCAAATAAAGCCGAGATCATTAAGAAGCGCTCAGACGATTGGCGAAATATGATTCGGACGAATCGAGAGCTAGAGAGAATTGAAAGAGCGCTCGACGGTGCAAATGAGTTGATTCGCATGGGGATCTATCCCAGCGAACGGCGTCTGCGGGAGTTTTCCTATGTACGCCCCAGCGATCTTCGACGCCCGGAAATACTAAAGGCGCTGAGGGAGCTCCAGGACCAACATTCAGATTTACCTACAAAATAAAGGATGCCTGTTCGATAGCATGATTATGCTGAGACACTGCTGTCCCATAAGGTTTGATAAGAAGCGCAAGCTTGTTTAAAGTTGCGGAACCGAGGGTTCTGTAGGGCTGCCGACAAACAGTTTCTGTAGGTCTTTTCGATCAAACAGGTTCAGCTGAAGCAGGCGCAGGATCTGCTGCATGCTCTGGCCGGTCTTGTTGACAAAATTCAGATAGACCAATAGTAAATAAACACAGATCGCGATCTAGATACGAGTCAGGACCGCATTGCGGGAGATGCGTAGAGTCAGCTCAAGTCTGAACTACTCCATTTTAGGTTATTGTCCTTCGTGCTTCTGGGATTTGGCTCTATTGATGCCTCTGATACCAACGCCAAAAACGTGCCCAATCATGGGCATATGCTAAGTTTTTATCACCATCAAGCAATGGTATTGTTTTTCCGATCATCCACTTCTCAAAGTCGCCGTGCACCTGTTCATCCCCGATCTCAGCACATTTTATGTATGCAAAATCATTTGTTGTATATACAGGTGGCTCTTCCATTATTTTGCTCCGTATTTGTAGAGAAGTATCTTGAAAAATACACCACAATCACCGGTGATTCAAAGCTGAAGCATGGATTCATCGGTCTACCAGAACAGGGACAACACGCTTTCCCCAAGACTCCTCACAGAATTCACCATCACGACATAGTTCTCAGCATCGGGATGGTTGAACCATTCATCTGCGCTGCCCCTGTTGCCACCGGGTCACCAGCGATGATTCAATGTGCGGATGTATCACGACCGGGAACCTTCCTCGGCTGGAGATAGCGGGGACGTTTTCACTGAACCAATACGCTCGTTTAGGGGGCAGCAGTGGTGCTGAGATAAAAATATGGTTCTTGGTATCTGCCTCCATCCGTTTTTGTTCGCTCGATAAGGACTCAATTGACTCGTTTATGAGTCAATGAGATACTTTTCCCTTCCTGCTAATTAAATGAATTAAGTGGTCATTGGGTGATCCGGGTTCTGTTTAAGCAACTGCTGGTCGAAAAATAGTTCCAAGAGCGCAAACGAATCACGGTGAGCGATGTGAGCCACGAGACAGGTATTTCGCGTGCGACGTTGACTCGCATCGCCAATGTTCCGGGATACAACACCAATATCGACACGCTGAATCGCCTTTGCCGGTACTTAGCTGTGAGCCAGGGGACTTGCTAGAAATCAGGGATGACGATCAGTGATGGGCAAACTGTGGAAGCAGATCACACCCTTAGATTATTCGTGGGAACAAGAAGCTTTGGATTTCTTGGGTGCCGAACTAGCGTATTTTATGCCTTTTAGCGTCTGGGCCAATGTTGAACCCAATAAAAGAAACTCCGCCCAAATGTTAAGGTCCTGCCCATGAAAGGAAACGGAAACCTCCGATCCGCCCTCTGGGACGCAGCCAATACCCTGCGCGGCTCTGCCGTCGATCGCACTGACTGGAAGGGCTACATACTCCCGCTGCTTTTCTTCAAACGTATCAGTGACGTCTGGGACGAAGAGACTGCCGAGGCAGCTGACACCTTCGGCGATGTTGACCCGGCGCTCTTTCCTGAGGTGCACCGGTTCACAGTTCCTGACGGTTGCCACTGGCGCGATGTGCGCGAGACTGTCTCCAACGTCGGCGCGGTCCTTCTCCGGGCGATGCAGGAGATCGAGCGCGCCAACCCGGACACCCTCTACCGTGTCTTCGGCACTGCGGACTGGGGCAACAAAGAGAAGTTCACCGACGATCTGCTCAAGGACCTGATCGAGTGTTTCTCGTCGATCCCTTTGGGCAACAAGGCCGTCAGCACCGATGTGCTGGGCGACGCTTACGAATATCTGATTGGCAAATTTGCCGACGTGACCCGCCGCAACAAGGCAGGCGAGTTCTACACCC
>JALVSJ010000497.1:4178-9162 GCA_027024445.1 Desulfobacterales bacterium | reverse complement strand
CTGGGCACCCTGAGTTCCAAAAAGATCTCAGCCCTTGTGGGCGTTGCTCCCCTAAACAGAGACAGTGGTAAGTTTAGGGGAACACGGGGTGTCTGGGGAGGCAGAGGTGATGTACGTGCTGTGCTTTATATGGCAGCTTTGAGTGCATCACGTTCTAACCCCGTGATAAAAGAGTTTTATATGAGGCTTATCCAAGCAGGTAAACCTCACAAGGTTGCTATGACCGCATGTATGCGCAAGATGATTGTAATACTCAACAGTATGTTAAAGAACATGACATATTGGCAAGAACCAATAAATGAAAAATGCTAAAAACACCCTTGACAAAGAACACAGTTGCTGTCGGCGGCAAGGGGAACAATCCATCGCCTTAAATTGATTCGGTTGGGCTTCGTGCATAATCTGGGATTATGAGTGAGTTATAACCATATGGGCAGGGTTTACGAATACGTGGGCAGTGTGCATGTGCATTCCAATTATTCTGACGGGGCTGCCGCGCCGAAGGAAATTGCGGAAATAGCTGGAAGGCGAGGCCTTGATTTCGTGATCCTTAACGATCACGACTACATGGCAAAAGAACTTCATCTTGAACACGAAGGCTTTTACGGGAACCTGCTACTTCTCGTGGGCCTTGAGATCGGGGGAAGGTATCATCATTATCTTGCCTTTAACCTCAAGAAAATGGTCAGAGGGAAGGGGCTTGGTCCCCAGGAAGTAATTGATGAGGTCAATGCCCATGGCGGGTTCGGGTTCCTTGCCCATCCATTTGAGAAAGGGATGCCTTTTCACGAAAACTCGGTCGCGTATACATGGAATGATCTTTCCGTCACCGGATACACAGGAATTTGCATATGGAACTTTACATCCCGATGGAAAGAGAGAGTCAAGAGCCCTGTGCACGGGATCTATTGCATGGCTTTCAAAAAATATACTCTTAAACCGCCAAGCCGGGAAACCCTCGCATTTTGGGATGCCAGGTGCAGAGAAAGAAAAGTAGTAGCTATTGGCGGCTCGGATGCCCACGGATCAAAATTTCAGTGGGGGCCCATCTCTCTGGTGCCCATATCTTATGAATATGCCCTAACAGCCATTACGATCCATATACTTCTGAAAAGTCCTCTATCTTCAGACCTTGGGATAGCCAGAAGCCAGATTTATGGGGCCATGCAGACGGGAAGCCTGTTTATTGCTCACGATGCCATAGCTCCTGGAGAAGGGTTTCGATTTTCTTTTTTGGGCAACTCAGGGGTATGTGCAGACATGGGGGACGAGCTAGAATTTGAGCCAGGACTTCTCAAGGTGAGTGTGCCATCCCGTGGCCTAATAAAAGTGATGAAGAACGGGGCCGAGTATGCCCGGGAATTAGGGACAGAGCTGCAGGTTGAGGCAAAAGAACCTGGCGTATATAGGGTGGAGGTTTCCAAGAAAACCCCATTTTTTGGCTGGCGCCCATGGATATTCTCTAATCCTATTTTTTTGAGATGAATCACGCTTTATCAAAACGGCCGCTCTAGTAAGAGCCAAGGCATGTCGTACCCTGCTGCCGTCGCCAGGGCGCAAACCCCGCACCCCAAGGTGCGCAAAGATTCACGTTGTCCCGGGGGGAGTTCTGATTCCGGCCGGCGAGCCGGAATCCAGTAAGTCCGATGCCTAGAATTTCTAGATAGCAGTAGATCTTAATCAACATTTTTGACCCTCATTTACAGACGAGGGTTGTTCAGGTATTGAGTAAGGAGTGGACCGAAATTGAAATCCGTTGACACGAGGCGGCTTCGTTGGGTAATTTAATAATTACTTCCCATAAGGCATGCCTGGGTGGCGGAATAGGTAGACGCAAGGGACTTAAAATCCCTTGGGGCTTAGTCCCCGTGCGGGTTCGATTCCCGCCCCAGGCACCATTTACCCAATACCTTTTACCCAATACCTTGACTATCCACTCTAACCAACAGGATAAATAACTTCAAGATATCTTCTTTGGACCGGTTGGGCTCCAGGCCTCGTCATGGATGCGGAGGCTCAAGATGTCCGGCCTAGAGTAATGGCCCAGACAATCGAAATATGCCTTTGCGAGATCTCTCTCTTCCAGATCAATCTCTTTGTGTACGATGCATTCTTCGTTAAATACTGGCCCCTCAATGATAATGCCCGAAGGGTTTACTATGCAGCTTCCACCTACCGCCAGGTTATACTTCATGGAATCTTTCAACTCGGCAGGTATGTCCGAGTCTTTCATATACCAACTGCAACTTACTACAAAGACCTGGTTCTCGATTGCATGCTGACGAACGGCACTCTCAATATCACAGGTATGGCCACCGGCTTCAGCAGACTTAGCCCCAAGATGCCCATCAAGTTTCCACCATCCAGGCCACAGGGAGCAATGGATCTCTTCGCCTTTTATGGCCATAGCCGCCCGTAGAAGAGTCATATGGTGCTCATAGCAAATGCAAGCCCCCACGGTTCCAATATCCAGGTGGAATGTCCTAATATCACTAGCGTCCCCCATTCCCCAATACACCCGTTCAGAATGGGTGGGCATGAGTTTTCTGTGTCGGCCCACGATTTCTCCTTTTCTGCTAATGACAATGAGGGAGTTATAAACAGTCCGGCTGCCGGGTCGGTCGCTCAACTCATTGATGCCTATTACGCAGTTGACTTTAGCCGTCTTCGCAGTTTCTGCCATCTGCTGAGCCTCTTGGCCATCCCATCTTATAGCACTCTGAATTATTCGTGCTGCCAATTCAGTGGACTGCCGCACGCTTACAGTGCCCCGCCAGTAAGGATAACCACAGAAATAGACTTCTGGAAACACCAGGAGATCAATGCCAATCCTACCCGCCTTTTCAATGTACTCACAAGTCTTTTCCAAAGTCTTTTCCCTGTCAAAAAAATGTGGTGAGATCTGAGCGGCGCCCACATGTATCTTTCTCATGCTGACGAGCCCCCTTTTATATTGATTTGAAAGCTGCGCCCGATACTAATACATGTTATAGTGAATGTCACCATAATGCTTTGACAGTGGGCTATACGGGAAGCTAGATCCTCATCACCCCGAGGCCAAGCTACCAGCTCAGTGGAGGGAGGGGAGGTATGAGTACGCTACTACACGGCTTGTTGGATTCGTTTTCCAGGTACAAGGAAAAGAAGGCACTGTCATTTTATAGAAATGGCACAAAAGAAACAGAACTGACCTACGGTCAATTGGATATCTATTCCAACAAGGTTGCCCGGGGTCTCCTGGATATGGGGGTGACCAGGGGCGATAGGGTAATCCTTTTCATGCCAAAGAGTGTGTTTTTCCTGATTGCTCATTTAGCAATTCAAAAGATAGGAGCGATTACAGTACCTCTCAATCCGCAGTTCAAGGAAGCGGAGATGAGGTATTTTATTGAAGATGCTGATCCCAGGCTCATCGTGTGTGGAAAAGCGCAGGCACGAATGATCGGCCAGGTGGCCTCGGACCGAGAGGTAATGGTAGTTGACACGGATGTGCCATATCAGGAAATGGATACGTTTGCAGACCACCCCGATCAAACTGTGCCGGAAGATCTCGGGCCTAACGATCCAGCGCTGATTATCTATACATCAGGGACAACCGGAAAACCCAAAGGCGCGGTGCTGATCCACGGAAATCTCCTGCACGATGCACATAACATAATCCATGTATGGGAAATAAACACCAGGGACGTGATATGCCATGCACTTCCCCTTTTCCATGTCCACGGCCTCTGCTTTGCATTCCACACGGCGCTATTGGCGGGGGCCAGCATTGTTATGCTTGACCAATTTAGGCCTGAGCATGTTATAGAGCGGTTATCGGTTCAAGACGGTGAAGAGGTATGCACCGTGTTCATGGCTGTACCGGCCATGTATGTCAGGCTCTTAGATTACCTCGAAGACAAAAGGGTTGATCTTTCGCACATAAGGCTGTGGGCCTCTGGGTCTGCTCCTTTGCTCCCTAAGGATTTTCATCGAATAAAGCAGACCCTTGGAAAGGAACCCGTTGAAAGAGAGGGTATGACAGAGACGGGAATGAATTTTTCGAACCCCCTCTATGGTAAGAGAAAACCTGGTTCTGTAGGAATTCCGCTACCAGACCTGGAGGTCCGGATTGTGGACCCTGAAACGGAAAAGGACGTACCTTTTGGCGAGGTGGGTGAGATATGGCTGAGAGGACCATCCATCACGCCCGGGTACTGGCGGAAACCGGAGGAGACAAGGAAGGCCTTTGTTAATGGATGGTTTCGCACGGGAGACCTGGGGCGGGTGGATGAGGATGGCTATTTCTACATCACGGACCGCATCAAGCACATTATCATTTCAGGTGGAGAGAACATTTCTCCAAAGGAGATCGAAAACGTAATCAACCAGCTACCAGAGGTCTTGGAGTCCTCCGTGGTTGGGGTGCCAGACGAGAAGTGGGGTGAGAAGGTGGTGGCAGCCGTGGTTTTGCACAAGGGCTGTGCAATAAAGCCCGAACGGATAGATCGTCACTGCAGGAAATTCTTGCACGATTGGAAGTGCCCAAAAGAAATATTAATAGTTGGAGATTTGCCGAAAAATACGATGGGCAAGGTAATGAAGGAAAAGGTGAGAGGATTGTTTGGGGTGTGAGGTATGAGGTGTAGGGTACAGGGTATAGGGTGTAGGGTGTAAGGTACAAGGTATAGGGTAGAGGTAGGAAGACGATGTGAAAGGGCTAATGCCAAATGGCAGATGGTGCACAATTCAGAAGTATTGGCCCGAGTCATGATGGTCGGAGAGATATGAAGAAGAAAGCGAAAGAGGAGAAAAGGATGGATCTCACGTTGATTGTTATGCTGGCGCTCGCTGTTTTATTGGGAATTCTGGCATATACAAAGTCCCCGCCATTGCTTGTGGAGGGCTTAAAGGATGGGGGTAGGATGTTTTGGGATATTCTGCCGGTGCTTGTTATCGCCTTTATTGCAGCCGGACTGATAGGAAAAGTCTTACCCCGGGAGTT
>JALVSJ010000497.1:0-4168 GCA_027024445.1 Desulfobacterales bacterium | reverse complement strand
ATGAAGTTGTAAATTAGTTTTGGCAGAGGATTGAAGATAAAGATCTTATAAACGTGTCCAAAATCGATGTGGATTCAAAAAAGCTACTTGATAATCTGATCAGGTTATGGGTTCAGAATCACGGTTTATAAATTCAGGTTTTCTAGTTGAGTTTATCCTGGCAGGAAAACGGCATATTCCCTTCGCTACGCTCGCTGCGCCATCGATGGTTCATCTCCCGCCATAATTCTGGCGGGCAGGCGCTGCGGATCAGGCACTAAGTGCACCGGCACATATTTTACCGTCACTCCTGCAAAAGCAGGAGTCTATAAGCCATAGAGCCTCATGGATTCCCGCTTGCGCGGGAATGACACGTGAGGGAAACTGAGTGCCTGGTGACGCCGCTCTGGGAACATCCCGTTCCCCTGCCATTGTCAAAGACCGATTTTGGACACGGATGAGATCTTATAACTTTAACGAATTTTTATTGAGGAGATGGAAATGTTGGATAAGGCCACTGTCCTATCGTACCATGAAAAACCGAGTCCCGGAAAAGTCGAGGTGGTTCCAAGGAAACCCTGTGTTTCCCAAAGGGACCTCAGTTTGGCATACACACCGGGTGTTGCAATCCCATGCCTGGAAGTACAAAGGGATGAGGCCCTTTCCTTCAGTTATACGACCAGGGCTAATCTTGTGGGCGTGGTGACAAATGGGAGCGCCGTGCTTGGCCTGGGCAATATAGGGCCATTGGCAGCAAAGCCGGTAATGGAAGGAAAGGCTGTGCTGTTCAAGCGATTTGCTGATCTTGACGTTTTTGACATTGAGGTCAATGCAGACGACCCTGATCAATTCATAGAGATTGTCGCGGCCTTAGAGCCAACATTCGGTGGCATTAATCTCGAAGATATAAAAGCTCCTGAATGTTTTTATATAGAAGAAGAATTAAAGGCACGTATGTCTATACCCGTGTTTCATGACGACCAGCACGGAACGGCGATTATTTCGGGTGCGGCTTTGCTCAACGCGGCAGAACTCGCAGGTAAAGATCTATCAGAGCTAACAGTGGTAATAAATGGTGCAGGCGCAGCAGGGATTGCATGTGCCAGAATGTATGTCCAATTGGGGGTCAAAAAGGAAAACGTGGTCCTTCTTGACTCTAGGGGTGTGATTTATAAAGGCCGCAGTGAAGGCATGAACCGTTATAAGGAAGAATTCGCTTCAGATACCGAGGCCAGGACCCTTGAAGAAGCTGCGACAGACGCTGATGTGCTGGTGGGTCTCTCGGTTAAAGGTGCCTTCACCCCGGAAATGGTGAAAAGGATGCCAAAGAATCCTATCATTTTCGCCCTGGCAAATCCAGACCCCGAGATCGACTATGCCGTGGCAAAGTCAGTGAGGCCAGATGCCATTGTCGCCACCGGACGATCAGATTTTCCAAACCAGGTCAACAATGTGCTTGGATTCCCTTTTATATTCAGAGGCGCTTTAGACGTCAGAGCCACAACCATTAATGAACAAATGAAGGTGGCAGCCGTGAGTGCGTTGGCTCAGTTGGCCCGGGAAGATGTCCCAGACTCAGTGGTCAAGGCCTATGGGGGCAATCCTATAAGGTTTGGTCCAGAATATGTAATCCCAAAACCCTTGGACTCAAGGGTCCTGCTGAGGGTGGCACCTGCTGTTGCCAGAGCAGCGGTCGAGAGCGGTGTTGCCAGGATTGAGCTGCCCGAGGAGGACATGTATGAGCAGATACTTGTTGCGAAATTGGGTCCAGAGCGTGAGGTCATGCAGAAGATAGTCAATAGAGCAAGACAGAATCCCAAGAAGATCGTACTTGCAGAAGGGGATAATCCCACCATACTAAGGGCTGCCATGGGGGCTGCTAAAGAGGGGATCGCTACTCCAGTATTGCTTGGTAACATAAATACAATAAAGTCCACTGCCAACCAACTAGGCATAACCTTGGAGGGGATCGAAATATTGGATCCTATGGAAAGTAGCCTTTATGAAGACTTTGTGCAAAAGCTTTTTACCCTGAGGGCCAGAAAGGGATGGTCCATGGAGGAGACCCGCAGGCAACTGAGAAGCCGGTTCGTATTTGGTGCTATGATGGTCAGAGAAGGACTGGTAGACGGGCAGGTACACGGGATTACAAGGTCATACCCTGATGCTATACGCCCGGTCTTGCAGGTTATTCCGAGGCGCAATGGGGTATCCAAGGTATCAGGGGTTTATCTCATGATTCTAAAGGACCGGATCATGCTCTTTGCTGATGCTACCGTGAACTTTCATCCGAGTTCGGAAGACCTGGCAGAAATCGCAATATTGGCTTCTGATATGGCGAGGTTTTTCCACTTAGAGCCTCGGGTGGCCATGATTTCATTTTCCAACTTTGGTAGCACGAGGCATCCTGATGCCCAGAGGGTGGAAAGGGCGGTCCATCTGGCACGGGAGAGGAAGCCAGATTTGGTCATTGATGGGGAAATGCAGGCAGATACAGCAGTGGTGGCGGAGATCCTGGAGAAGCAGTATCCCTTCAATAGGCTGGGTGGCCCAGCGAATGTGCTTATCTTCCCTGATCTAGCGGCGGGCAATGTGGCTTACAAGTTGCTTGCACGGCTTGGAGGTGCAACTGCAATCGGTCCTCTTTTGATGGGTATAAGCAAGCCGTTTAACGTGCTTCAAAGAGGTGCTGACATGGAAGATGTACTCAACGTCATTGCCATTACGGTTGCACAGGCTCAGGAAATGGGGACGTCAGGATCGCAGTCAAGCTTAAGCGGGTAAACCTCCTAGCCCATAAAAAACCCGATGGCCACAAGGACAGGTGTGAGGATGACTACAAGGACATTGAGGCCCATGAAGGGCATGAGCCGGGGAATATCATCACAGTGCCGATAAGCCCCATAAGAGGTGACTGCAGCCAGCGGGAGTGTGAGTAATCCCAGTATGGCCAAGCGCGGGAAGAGGCCCGAAAGGACACCGCTCATAATTACCACATAAGTGAGCAGCATGAACGCCACATAGAGAAGGCTGCTTCGCCTCCTGCCGATTGTTATGGGAAGGTGCCTTCTGCCCACGTTCCGGTCGGGTTCTACATCAGGAAACTGATTGAGCAGTAGCAGGTCACTCACGAGGAAGAATGGCACCAGTGAAGCCACAAAGGAGACTACAGAATAAGAGCCTGTGAGGACAAAATGTGTGCCCATGACCATGAGAGGACCGAAGCCAATGCCTGGCGCAAGGAGACACAACAAGGGGCTCTTTGTGAACCAGATGGTATAAAAAAATATCAATACAAGGCCAATGATGCCCAGGGGCAGGAGAAAGATTCCCCTTACGATGATAAAGTAGATCCCAATCAGGGCTGTAATAATGAATGTCATAATGGCAGTGGTGAGCGCATACGGTGAAGCAGAAGGATTCTCAGGCAGAGTCCCGCTTCCTCCGCTAAAAGGGGTTCGCTTGGTATTGAAATCAAGACCACTTTTAAAATCAAAATATTCGTTGAAGGCATTTACACTAATATGGGCTGCAATAGCTCCAACAAGACATAGGATAGCGTGAAGTATGCTTATGCTTCCAGATGCCCAGGATGCTGTTGCTATTCCCAGAAGTACGCATGCCGGAGTCAGAATCAAAAAGGGGAGTCGCATTGGACCCAGTATGAGTTTCTGTTTTGCCAACATAACCTCCTGTAATACTGCAATCGTGGCCAAAGGTTAGAGAATTTCGATTTTATATCCGAAGTGCTGGTTTGCATGCAACAGCTTTCTCTAAGAGTCAATATAGATCGGATAAATCTTATCCACCAGGTAAATGTAAGAGTTGACAGAAATGATGTCCAGGTATAAACTAAGGCCACTAGACTAAATCAGTATATGGAGAGTATTTCATGGAAACCATCAATATTCATGAAGCAAAAACGCACCTGTCCCGACTCGTGGAAGAGGCGGCGAAAGGAAAGGCTTTCATCATAGCAAAAGCCGGTAAACCTATGGTCAAGGTAGTCCCTCTGGCTGCAGAAGAAGGGGAGGATCAACGGCGACTTGGCTTTATGTCAGGTGAGATCACAGTCCCTGGCGATTTTGATAATATGGGCGCATCAGAGATAAGGGAGCTTTTCGAGGAGGGTGGGTAAGTGAAATTGCTGCTTGATACTCACGTTTTGCTGTGGGCAGCGGGGATGCCT
>JALVSJ010000496.1:3615-25117 GCA_027024445.1 Desulfobacterales bacterium | reverse complement strand
TCTTAACACCAGCCTGTGACTAAGTTTTTTGGAAAAATTCCCTTGACTTTGTTTGAAAAAATATGTAAAGGCACATGATGTTTGGACCGAAATAGGTTGTTGCGCATGGTTTGTTGGGTGGTATGCCTATTTCGGGGATTGAAAATTGTAGTGAAAGGGGGTGAAAAAGGGGTAGGGACTGAGAAAACGCTAGTTTTGAGTTGATGTTGAATGGTATCGGCGGAGTTGTTATTTGCACTTAACATTTTAAAATCTTTCTTTAGGAGGAAAGAGTATGAAAAAACTAGCACTATTTGCACTGGCAGCATTGCTTTTGATTGCTTTCACAGCCCCTGCAATGGCTGCCACAAATAAGGCCACATTTTACGGCAATGTAAGATACTGGAACTGGTGGGTGCATCAAGACTCTGATGCAGCTGGATCAAAAAATACCGTAAACAAGGGTGATAATGATTTAGTGTGGAGTTCGGATTTTTACGATAACAGATTCGGCATCAAGCTGAACGAAGGCAAGATCAAGGCCAATTTGGAAGTACGCCCCCTAAATGGTTCCTACTACAGGCAGTTTTGGGCATCCTATGCGTTCACAGATACCGTAGAAATGCTTTTTGGCTTTACCTGGTCACCATTTTTCTGCCCTGTTACCACCTCGATTTATACTGCAGGTGGAATCCAGGGTAACTGGGGTGACATGGCCTCCTGCCTGAGGAGTGATCAGGTTGGGTTTAACCTTAAGTTCGGTTTTGGAAATGTGAAAATAGCCCTTGAACCTCCAAACACTTCAGATAACCAGGCAAAAACCGCCCTTTCTGGTTTTACCGCAACTGACACGGATACTTACCTTCCCAGAATTGAGGCTCATGCCACATTCATGTTAGGTCCTGCTCACCTGGGCCTCTTTGGCGGGCTTAACAAGTACGATGCTGTTGATACTAATGATAAAGAAGAGACTGTTACTTCCTATATGTATGGCCTGAGGGTGGTTGTGCCCGTAGGTCCTCTGTCCGTGCGAGGCATCATTTGGACGGGCCAGAACCAGAATAACTATGGGTATGCATGGGGCCCGCATAAGCCCAGATATGCTTCTGCTCAGTACATCAATGGCAAGGTAGAAGACTCTGATGCCCTTGGATACGCAGCCGCCGTGAAATACAAGGTTAACGACATGCTGGCAGTAGACGTAGGATACGCACATGCCAAATATGAAGGATACAGGAAGGAAGAGGATCCTGGTTCATTCTACTATGTGGCTGTACCAATAACAATTGCCAAAGGCTTTACTGTCCAGATTGAAGCCGGACAGTTGGATCTTAAGGATTATACACCTGCTGGTGGACAGACACCCGGCGTTAACTATGACGAAGGCAAAGAATCCTGGTACGGCCTATACTGGATGATCAATTTCTAGCCCCTAGCATAATAAGTTAGCCTAGTCCAAAAGAACCCGGGGCAAAATGCCCCGGGTTTTTCACTCATTGACCCCTCCCTATTGTTGTGATAAACAAGAAATGTTATTTCTTTTCAATGGAATCTACAAGGAGCCTTTTCTTTATGGTAAGAAAATCATTACTGGCGATGGTGACTTATTTGTTTACCCTATTGCTCCTCCTGGGCAATTTTTCACCAGCCCACAGTGAGACAAAAAAAATCATCCTCTTTCCACCAGTTCTTTATTCTCAACGTCCCATGCCCTACCTCTTACAAGGGATCAAAACCATGCTTGTCTCCAGACTCTCGAGGCAGGACGTACAAGTCATAACATCAGACAAAGTAGCGGGTCTATCAGAGACTGAAAAAAAGGGAATGATTGATAGAAAACGCGCTGAAGAGGTGGCAAGGGCCGAGCAAGCCCAGTATGCGGTATTTGGAAGCGTAACTATACTAGGCAAAGGTTATAGCTTGGACCTCTCCCTTCTTGATCTCACGAAAAACCCGGCAAAGCTGACCCATGTTTCCGAGGCCATGTCTGAAGATGAGTTTATCCCCCGCTTAGGGAAGGTAGTCAAGCAATTCTACAATCTCATTGAAAACAGGTACCCACCCCCTAAATCCTTGAGCTATTTGGGTGAGGCTGGAAAACCTGCGGCTCCATCCAAACAACTGTTTGCCAGCCTGAATCCGCGAGAGAGTGAAGAGCCTACTGAAGGAATTTTTAGAAGTACGAGAAGCATACCCTCGGTGCAACCCTCAGGAATTCTATCAGCTACGAAGTTGTTCCTTTCTATAGACTTAGATGATGTGGACGGCGACCATAACCCGGAGATGGCAGTAGTTACCCCCAGAGAGCTGATTATATACAAAAAATTGGGAAACAGGCTAAAACAGGTCGATAAAGCCAAAATTAGCATGGGTAAGAGATTTCTAAAAGTAAGTTTGGGTGATATGAATGGTAATGGCAAAGCTGAAATTTATGCTGTGTGGTACCAAGACAGGGGCAGGGTCTACACTACAGTATATGAATGGCAAGGGAAATTGCAAAAGCTGTTCAAGCGGCCAGGCCATTTTCGTGTGGTAAAAGGCAGCTTGAGACCATATCTTATCTACCAGGATTCCAAGCCCTTGGATCTCTTCTATGGCAATATATTTCGCATGCGCTACTCGGCTGACGGTCGACTGGTAAGACTAACAAAACTCCCTGCTTTGAAGTATTCGAGATTTTATACAATTCTGCTGATTGATTTGGGCAAAGACAAAAATCCCGAGTATATCGGCCTTGGTCAACACAACAAGCTCTCCATTTGGGACGGAACAGGCAAACTTCTTTGGAGGGACGATAAGTCTATTGGTGGTACTAATAATGCTGTTGACTTGGTTGAATTTAGCACTGAGAAAGATCTGCCCAGAGTACCATTTGACAGCAGACTGTGCCTCGTGGATATAGATGGCGACGGTGTGAAAGAGGTTATCGCAGCAAAGAACATACCCATTGTAGCACGATTAGAGCACTTCAGATTCTATGACAAATCCAGGCTTTTAGGGTACAGATTCAGAGGCGCGACGCTCCACAGGGAATGGGAGACCAGTAAATTTCCTTATTGCATCGTGGATATTCAACAGTATAACAAAGCATTATATATTGCATTTCAAAAGCCCAAAATCAAAAATTTCGGCAAGGCGAGAAGCCGTATAATGTGGTTTAATTTGGCAAAAAGTAAATAACCAGAAGGTGCAAGGATCAAAGTACGGGACAAATTGGAAGCGAGTCATTTTTTGTGGTAGGGGGAGATGATTCAGATCACCGGCCCTAGCTTTGCCAGCGACAACAATTCCGGGGTCCACCCCAAGGTGATGGAGGCAATATTCAATGCCAATCGGGGCCATGTTGTGGCCTACGGAGATGATCCGTATACTCAGTCAGCAATAGGGAAATTCAAGGAGGTGTTTGGGGAAGATACTGAAATCTTCTTCGTCTATAATGGCACTGGCGCTAACGTGGTGGGGCTGCAGGCCATTACGTCATCGTTCAATGCCATAATCTGTGCGAACACCGCCCACATAAATGAGGATGAGTGCGGGGCACCTGAAAAACACACGGGCTGCAAACTTCTTACTTTGCCCTCCCCTGACGGAAAGATAAGAGTCGAGCAGATGGAGCATTTGCTCCACGTCATCGGAAACGAACACCATGCTCAACCATGCGCCATCTCCATTACCCAGGCAACAGAGCTGGGCACCGTGTATAAGCCCGAAGAGATTCTCGCCATAACCCAATTTGCCCACAGACATGGTTTGAGAGTTCACGTAGACGGCGCTCGCATATGCAATGCAGCGGCCTCCCTTGGGATTGGCCTGCGCGAAATTACTCGGGATGTAGGGATAGACGTACTGTCTTTCGGTGGGACCAAGAACGGGCTGATGTTTGGTGAGGCGGTTTTGGTCTTTGATCCGGCCCTTGCCAGGAATATGAGATACATCCGCAAGCAGACCACGCAGCTCGCCTCTAAGATGCGGTTCACAGCGGTGCAATTTGAGACCTTGCTGACCGACGATCTCTGGCTTGAAAATGCAGGGCATGCAAACAAGATGGCCCGAATCCTGGAAAAGGAAATACGTGGTATTCCCAGCCTGGAGATAACCCAGGAAGTAGAAATAAACGCCTTGTTCGTAAAGGTGCCAAAGGAGGTCATTCCAAAACTCCGGGAAGAATTCTTTTTCTATGTCTGGGATGAGGAAAATTCCATTGTAAGGTGGATGACTTCATTTGATACTAAAGAAGAAGATATAAGAGCCTTCGCAAACTTAATTAGAGATACAGTTAAAACGATAAAGCTTTTCCACTAGAAACCCTCATCCAATGTCTTGACTTAGTCTGACTGAGCATTATGTTGTGGTTAGTGGTGTGAGGCCCTGCTGGACGGACAAAGGAAAGTTGAATGATAACTTGAAAGGAGATTTTTTCATGCGCTGGAAGATGTTGACTTTTATGCCGTTGATGATTGGTATTTTTTTGCTGGTCAGTTTTCAACACCCGGCATTGGCTAAAAAACGGACTATTCAATTCGAAGTTCAAGGATGTGATTGAGCTGTCACTGCCGACAGGGTAAGTTATATCCTGAAGAAGATCGACGGGGTAATAAAGGCCGAAGCTGATCCAAATACTCACATCGCCACTGTTACTTACGATGATGAGAAGACAAGTTTTGAAATAATGAAGAAAGTTCTCAAGAAAAAAGGCTATCCGCCAATTACTGAGCCTACAGAAACAGATTAGGTAGCACTTTGCCCCGGGCGAGCAGGTTTCAAAGATTCAAATATGGGCACTACAGTGTGGACAAGAATCGGGATCCAAAACGCTTTAATCTGAAACCGCTCATCCACAGTTCTATCAAGCTCACCAGGTCGTAAACCGGTGTGTTGGTAGCTTTTTGTATGTCGTAGCGAAAACTAATGAGGTTTGTACACTCCAAAACTATAGCTTTTAACTGAGACTGAGCCTGGCAGAGTCTAACAGCAGCTTCTATTGTACCTTGCTTCAGCGCTTGAACATCAAGGCGGTTAGCTCGCTCAAGAACTACATGCCTAAATTCATCGCACCCTTCCATTCCTTCCATAACGACCCACTCGGGTTCAATACCGGCAGCGGTCAAATGCTCCTGCTTGAGTATCCGCGTATCACCAGTAAGGATTCCTATTTTCGCGGTGGATGGTATGGACCCTTTTATTAGGGGCACTAAAGAAAGAGAAGACCCTATGAAGGGAATATGTAAGGACTCTGAAATTTCTTTTTGCAAAGGAGCGAAAAGACCGCAGTCAGCAACTACAAAGAGCACCCCTTCTTGTTGCAATTCAAGGGCAACATCAATTACCCTTTGAATATTTTCTTTTTTCAGTTCAACTAGATCTGAAAAGGGAAAGTCCTTTAGAACGCCATATAATACGGGAAAATCGAATGTCTCAGCATGACCCGGATCCCCGGGAAGCCGTGGGATTGTGGAATCTATCATCAAGATTCCTGCTACATGCCCATAGTGGGCCTTCCCTCCAGCTATCCAATTCCGTCCCTCAATCATCTCTTATTGGCTTTGGGAACTCCGTTCTCATCCCATCCTTTCAGTTTGTAGTATTCTCTTACCATCTGCTCAATGGGCACCACGTGCCCCTTTGATGGACCTTCGCGCAGCGGTTCATATACAAAGCGGTGAGGAAGGGTGTCCTCACTTGGATCAATGCCAAAATCTATATTAAGCAAACGCTCTTTATCAATCACCTCATTAAGAGCATCATTGACTTTTTCCGGCGTGAACTTCAATCCAGTTCCTGCTATGAGCAATTCCGATGCAAAATCTGGATTCATTAGGTCCATGCTGAGCCCAATATTCTTGCACATGGTCATACAGTCAGTTAGCAAAGCGAGCCGCTCGGTATACTCGACCAGGATGGCCTTTCCCTTAACGGCCAGTCTGTCTGCTATGTCTCTTATACCCCAACGCCTTTCTGCCTCGTCATATCGCTCGGTCAATTCGAAAAAAGGCTCTGCCCGGAGGTGATCTCCCCCTCGTGAGGCAACAGCGTAGGTTAAGCCAAACGCCTTTATGCCTCGGGGATCTCCGCATATCATATCCAACCCTTTTATATGAAATGCATACTTCTCCGTCCTCTTTCCGAAACGTTGGGCTAGACTCCGGGTGCCCTCCGCAAAGGCTTCTCCGATGCCCTTACGATGAACTATCATTTCAAGCAACGTCTCAATAGCCTTTTTGTTTCCCCACCTCAAATCAAGGCCATCAAAATCATCCTTAGAAAGCAGGCCTCGTTGGATGCATTCCATGGCCCAACCCATGGTCTCTCCTGAGCTGAGAGCATCCACACCCATCCGGTTCAAGTATGAGGTCATTCTTAAGGCAAACCTTAGATCTTTATTGCCAAGGCGGGAGGTGTAGCTACAAAGTGTTTCAAATTCAGGCCCTTCGCCTTCAGCCTCTTTGGTAATGAAATATCTGGAGCAGTGTATGTTGCAATTAAAACAGGATTTGTTTTTGACTTTGTATTTCTTAGCCAGCGTTTCCCCACTTATTCTGTCCGCGTAATCACATACCCCTTTTTGGAAGTGATTCGTTGGGAGAATCCCAATCTTGTTTAATGCTGTAACCAATTGTGTAGAACCTAAGGCATTGCGTTTGTCGTATTCGGGGTGGTTCAAGATACCTTTCTCTAATCTTCTGCATAGATCGGCATACCTCAGGGTATCTGCTACATTCAATCTCCCTTTACCCCGAACAGCTATGGCCTTCAGGTTCTTGGAGCCAAACAGGCAGCCCATACCAGTGCGGCCGAACATGCGCGAATTGTTACATGCCACAGTAGCGTATTTGACGAGATTTTCACCAGCAGGCCCAATTGCTGCCACTTGTACTGCGTTGTCCCCAAGTTCTCTTCTTATAGATGCTGTTGTTTGCCAGATATCCATCCCCCATAAATGTTGAGCATCTCTTACCTCTACTTTCTCGTCCGTAATAAGCAGATAGCAAGGCCTCTGAGATTTCCCCTTAATAATAACTTGATCATAACCAGCATATTTTAACTCTGGCCCCAAGAACCCACCTGCTGCCGAATCTCCCAATATCCCCGTGAGAGGGGATTTGCCTGATATGGTGGTATACGCCGCAGAGGGTAGAAAGGTTCCTGTTAATGGCCCTACCCCAAGCAGAAGCAAATTGTCAGGAGATAGGGGATCCACGTTGCGGTCAAGCTCATCATACATTCTATTGGAATTTAAGCCCCTTCCACCTATAGCCTTTTGCACGTATTGAGGGTCAGTCCTCTCTCTCACAATATTGCCGTTTTCTAGATTAACCCTCAAGACATGCCCGCCATATCCACAGAGCATTTATTTCCTCCCTCTGGAAACCCATTTTTCTCTAAGTGATTTACTTTCCTCTAATGCAAAAGCTACCCGTTTTTCCCCAGGTGACAACTTTTTTCCTTTGGTTTTGAATGGTCTGAGACTTACTTGGTCATGCAACTCGGGTTCATATTGTATAGCACCTAATGTGCAGGCCTTAACGCATCTTGGGTCGCCACCGCAAAGGTCGCACACATAAGGGATACCCTCATAAAACTCAATGGCCCCTATAGGGCACAGCGCTTCGCAAATACCGCATGAGATACATAATGTGGGGGAGACCACTACCTGCCCGAGGGCGCCGACATCAATAGCGTGCTCCGGGCATTTTGTGCAGTAGCGTTCGTTGCATTGCTGACATACCACAGGGAAATCTATACCAATCTCCTCTATCTTGACCACCCTTATGCGAGCACTCTGCCTTCCGACCATCCCACTGTGAAAAAAGGAACAATTTACTTCGCACCGAACACATCCTGAGCACCTGGAAGCGTCTACCGTGATCATTACTTCTCCTCGACCCTCTCTATACGATAATAAACTTTACCCTTTGGATCAGGGCATACGAATATTTGTTGCCTTTTACTCGTCCAATCCCCTTTCCTTGATTCAGCCCGTTGTAACAAGGGAAATATGGGCATCATACTCTGAAGCGCCCACATGCAAACATGTTTCTGGTGCGGAATCTTTATTTTTCCTCCTTCAACCAGGAAACTATCCCCAATCAGCATCGGCTGATTACAATATCCTTCTATCCTTTCCACTGTTACCCTAAGGGCTTTCATACTTCATTCCTCCCCCTCAAGTCATGAGTTGGACCGCTAAGCGATTGTAATTTCGTTATCAGAATGGCTCTAGTATGTCAACTGTATTTCATATACTCCATGACCTTTAATCGATTTATGCTCGATAATTTACATAGTTAGTTATTTCTAGAGTTGACAGTTTAGTTCTTGTATGCTAGTGATCATATCAAATCTGAATACAGATTGGCAGGTTATTTCGGAATGAAAATCAATCGACTTCCAAATAGAAAATTAGACACTCTTACCGATCAGGTTTACAAGGTCCTTCGGACTTCCATTGTGACAGGAGAAATTTCTGGAGGAACAAGATTGGTGGAATCCGCCCTGGCTGCCCAAATGAAGGTAAGTCGAACACCTGTCAGGGAAGCCTTACACCGCCTGGCCGTGGAGGGCTTTTTATACCCTGTTCCCAGGGCCGGTTATATTGTCGAGGAGATGTCAGACTATGATATTGAAGACTTATTCACTATTAGGCTTGCCATTGAAAAGTTGGCAGCGGAATTAGCTGTTGAAAAAATTACTTCAGTTGAACTGCACGAGATGGAACTGAACTTGAAGAAAACCGACCAAAAGATAGAAACAGGACATACTGAAGAACTTACAAGCCTTGATGTAGAATTCCATGGAGTCATCTATAAGGCTACAAGGAGTAAGACCTTGTACCATATTTGCAAATCTTTAAGTGACTATTCTCTAAAATATCGAATCGCCCTAATCCATCTTCCTGAATTTGCAAAAAAAACGCGCGACGGCCACTATAGAATTTTTGCCTCTTTGCGAGACAAGAACATACAAGATTTGCAAAAGGCCATAGAAGAGCACTTGCAGTTGGCAAAACGCGATATCCTTCAACTCATTAAGCGAACTAGAGAAGAGGCGTTTATTTCGGGAGTTGAAAATTCGTAGCCAGCATATTTAAATAGAAAGGAGGTGACTTGATTCCAGGTCTGGTTTGGTGAAAACTTTAGCTCAACAGGGAGGCAAAAATGAAACGAACTCAAAAATCAATACTTATTTTCTGTGTGGCTATTCTTTTTGGGGTTTTTCTCTCGCTCACAAATGCAGCCACCTTGATAGATGCAAAAACAGGCTCGAAAATTCCTGAAATTCACATAGGTGATGCCGGAGCCTTTACCGGCCCTGCAGCATCGCCATGCATGGAAATATTTAATTCTGCACAACTAGCAGTAGATGAATGGAACCAGCGGGGGGGAATCCGCGGATTAAAGATCAAACATATAATGGGCGACGACGCGATGGATCCTGCCCAGGCAGTAAACGTTGCCCACAAGTTTGTAGCTGACAAGTTAATGTATGGGGTAATAGGCCCTCCTATGAGCCATACTGCCCAGGCCACTTTGAAAATTTACGCGTCTGGAAACCTCGCATGCATAACCACGGCCGCATCCAAGCCCAGCCTCACTGAGCAAGGATATCGACACTTCTTTCGAGTAAATGCCCGCAACGACGCCCACGGTTGGAACTGCGCAAAGTTCATCAAGAACTATTTAAAAGCAAAGCGAGTTGCGGTGTTGAACGAGAAAGTGGCGTACTGTGAAAACATGGCCAAAGAAACTATAAAGGGCCTAAAGAAGTTAGGTATAACAGACATTCTGCAGGAAACCATTGTGGGTGGCTCAAAGGATTTCACGCCAATTTTGACAAAGGTCAAGGCCTTTGCGCCTGACGTGGTCTTCTTCATTGCCACCGCAGCCCCCGATCAGGCACTTGGCGTTCGCCAAATGAGGGAACTCGGAATAAATGCCATATTCTTTGGCACAGAAGGAGCGAAGGACAAGAAGGACTTCATTGAGGCCTCCCAGGGCGCTGCGGAAGGGGCTTATGTCTACCATTTCGCTCCCGACATTTATGCTATCCCTCAAGCAGCAAACTACATCAATGAATATGAAAAGAAATATGGCACTATTAGCGGCTTTGGGCCCCCTGCCTATGAGGCTATGAATATCCTGCTCACTGCCATCAACAATGCGGCCAAAGACGGGAAAATAAGCCGGGTGGAGGTGATTGATGAACTTCATAAGACCAAGAACTACAGAGGAATCTTAGGTGTTCCTATTACCTTTGACGAAAAGGGAGATCTCAAGGGGGGGGCAACCTACTTCTTCAAAGTAGTGGGCAATGATTTTAAACAAGTAGCGGTCATGGGCGGAAGCGAATAACCTGTGCAGAAATAAGGAAGTCCTGGTCAAAGATGTTGGCCAGGACTTTTTCATATCATCGAAAAACCTGAAAAATGGACATACTCACCCAACTACCACAGCAGTTGATTAACGGTCTCACTCTGGGCGCGGTGTACGCACTAATTGCTATTGGATATACAATGGTCTATGGCATACTGGGCATGCTTAATTTTGCCCACGGTGAGATCTATATGATAGGGGGATTTACCGGGTGGTGGGTCTTACACCTTTTAAGCCGACAACATGAAGTAGTCATGAACGCGGGCGTTGTCATCGGGCTTATGATAGTGGCTGCTATGGGTGTATCGGCCTTTGTTGGTATCCTTACCCAAAGATTCGCCTATCGCCCTCTGAGAAATGCTCCGCGCATTAACCTCTTGCTGAGTGCTTTAGGGGTTTCGATCTTCTTGCAAAATTTTGTCTTGAATTATCAGGGCGCAAAGCCACGAGTCTATTATGTTTCTTCATTGATACCTAAGGCGATCCAAATCATTCATATCGGCCCCGTAGTCGTTTCCTTTATGAGAATCGTGGTTGTTCTGATCACTTTTCTCTTGATGGCTTTGTTAACGGTGATCATAAAAAGAACTAAGACAGGTAAGGCCATGAGGGCTACTGCTCAAGATCTCGAAATGGCCACCTTTCTTGGGATCGATGTGGATAGAATTATAGTGCTCGTTTTCATCCTTGGCTCAGCATTGGGTGGAGCTGCGGGCGTGCTGGTTGGATTGCTGTTTACGCAAGTAGACTACTTCATGGGATTTCAAGCTGGAGTGAAGGGTTTTGTTGCTGCAGTGCTCGGTGGTATCGGGAGCATTACAGGGGCCATGGTGGGGGGAATCTTGCTTGGACTAGCTGAGTCAATGGCCGTGACTTTCTTACCATCAGCCTACAAGGACATCGTGGCCTTTATCATCCTGGTCATCATTCTAATTACAAAGCCCTCCGGCTTGCTTGGGGAGAAGATTCAGGAAAAGGTATGATGAAGTTCGAAGCCCGTTCAAGACAACTTTCAAAGATTTTTAAAGCTGCTGTCGTTGTCTTGGGTGTAATGTTCCTGCCACATATCATGCCCAATGAGTACTGGCTCCGTATATACACCGTAACTGGCATCTGGGTAATGCTGTCCTTGGGACTGAATGTAGTAGCGGGCTTCGCCGGGCTATTTGACCTTGCCTATGTGGCCTTTTTTGGGATTGGCGGTTATATCTTCGCGCTTTTATCTTCAGACCACCTTGGATTCCACCTTCCCTTCCTCCTGGTACTGCCCATCGCGGCCATCTTGACCATGGGGATCGGGTTTGCACTTGGCTCAACAAGCTTGCGCCTCAAGGGCGATTATCTCGCAATCGTCACCCTTGCATTCGCCTTCATCTTTAAACAGTTACTTCTGAACCTGGATAATCCAATCAATATTACGGGTGGAGTGAATGGAATTTTCGGATTTGACCCAATAAGTTTATTTGGTCTTCGAATAACTTCTCCCATTGGATATGCCAATCTCATTTGGATATCTGCCCTTTTAGTCGTGGTGGCCACCCACAGGTTGAAGCAGTCGCGCTACGGTCGAGGTTGGGAAGCGCTCCGAGAAGACGAGCTAGCTGCTGAAGCCCTTGGGGTCAACACCACAAAGTTGAAGTTGTTGGCGTTTGCCACAGGGGCATTTATAGCAGGAGCCACCGGTGTGCTTTTTGCCTCATTGCAGGACTCGGTATTTCCTAACAATTTTGATTTTCCACAGCTTGTGATTGTTTACTGTATGGTTATACTGGGAGGTCTGGGAAATATTCCCGGCGTAATCCTGGGTGCTATTATTCTTTCCATATTGCCTGAATTTTTGAGGGAATATGGAGCCTACCGTATGATGTCGTACGGTCTGATACTTATCGTTCTTATGGCCCTCAGACCCCAAGGCATCATGAGTACGATTAAAATCTTTTCTAAAGAGGAAAAGCGGCCAGACCGTGATAAGTCAGGGCGCCTGAAGGCCTCTACAGACCTGTATTATCAGAAAGAAGACGAAACCCCCTTAGCGAAAAGGACAGACCAGATCTTCTCAAAGACAGATCGCGTTCTGTTGGAGTTAGCAGGAATAACTCAGGACTTTGGAGGGCTCAGGGCGGTTGATAACGTTTCCTTCCAGGTTCATGACAAAGAAATTGTGAGCATTATAGGACCCAATGGGGCCGGGAAGACCACCCTGTTCAACATAATTTCCGGTATATACCAGCCGACTCAGGGCAGTGTTATCTTTGAGGGCGAGGAGGTCACCGGCCTCAAGCCTCACATGATTGTAGAAAAAGGAATCGCAAGGACATTTCAGAATTTGAGATTGTTTAACAAGATGACTGTGCTGGATAACGCAAAGGTTGCCAGATTCTGTCGAACTAGCACGGGCCCTTTTTCAATTCTTCTGCACCTGCCAAAACATATTAAAGAAGAAAACGCAACAGAAGAAAAGGCCAAAGAATTGCTTGGACTTTTCGGTGCCAGGCTTACGGGATATAGATTCAATCAGCAGGCGATGTTTCTCTCTTATGCAAACAGGAGGCGGCTCGAGATTGCCCGGGCCCTCGCGACTGATGCCAGGCTGCTTCTTTTGGATGAGCCTTCTGCTGGAATGAATCCTCAGGAGACCAAGGAAATTACTGAATTTATCAAATCCCTTAGAGACAGTATGGGATACACTATTTTACTGATTGAGCACAAACTCAATGTTGTTCGCAAGATATCAGATAGAGTGATCGCTCTTGACTACGGTACGATAATTGCGCAAGGAACTTATGAGGAGGTCTCTTCAAATAAACGGGTTATTGAAGCTTACCTGGGGCGAAAGTTAGATGAGAGAAAAAGAGCCAATACTTGAATTCGAGCACGTGGACGCATATTACGGAAGCATGCAGGTCCTCTTTGATATCAATATTGAAGTCTTCCCTGAAGAACTTGTCTGCCTCTTGGGGGGGAACGCCTCTGGAAAGTCCACCACTTTGAAGACAATTATGGGTGTCTGTAAAATAAAAAAGGGATGTATCCGGCTGAAAGGAAAACGCATAGATGGTAAGCCTACTAAATTTATTGTGGCAAATGGGGTTGCAATAGTACCAGAAAATCGGCGTATATTCCCAAGATTAACTGTCCTTGAAAACCTCGAACTGGGGGCATACCTAAGAGATGATCAAAATAATGTCCGAAAGGACATAGAAAGAATATTTGAACTTTTCCCTATATTAAGACAAAGGGCGAATCAGCAAGGCATGACGCTCAGTGGGGGGGAGCAACAGATGCTGGCCATGGGTAGAGCATTGATCTCAAACCCCGATATCCTCTTGATGGATGAACCTTCAATGGGCCTTTCCCCTATGCTAGTTGATCAACAATTTAGGCTTATTCAAGAAGTAAATCAGCGTGGGACTACCGTCTTCATGGTAGAGCAAAATGCTAATATGGCCTTATCCATAGCTAACCGCGGATACGTCTTGCAAACAGGCGCCATTGTTCTAGCCGACACAGCACAGGCCCTTTTGAACAACAAGATGATGCAAGAGGCTTACCTTGGGGGGCAGGAGGATTTATAACTTCATGGGAACTAGCGATATATTCATCGATCGAATTTCTTTTATCCTTGGCATGATCACAGCATTTGCGGAATGCGTTTCAAGCGAATGCAAAAAATTGGCGTTTTCCCCGCCATTTCGGGCTCAAGATTTTCCTCTCCTTGACAGGGAAGCTCATCAGATCGCATCCGAACAACAGGTTTCCCTATGGTACGAAAAAAACGAAGATATTCCCCAAGCACATAGGTTACATTGGTATGTTATTTATAAGTTTGAAGAGGCGCTGGATGAATACGTCCAACTTAGGGCTCAAGGGTTTAATCCCGCGTGGGAACTTGATAGGTTTTATCCTCTTTTGAGCTATGGCCTGGTATGGGCAAAAGGAGTGGACGAAATCATTCCCCACTTTAGAGAGGAAAGAAAGACCCAGTGTTCTTTTTCTCGTATCTTACTCAACCCGCAGGAATGGCCTATCCCTAAATCGTAATAGACGGCTTGCAAAGATGATCGCCGCTAAACCGTCCTGGTTCAGTTTGACTTGGCTGCTGCCCACTTCTCTGCATGTTTCTTGATGATTAGAATTTCTCCTTTCATAAGCTCTGATGCCTTTTTTTGATCTCTCTTTTTTATAGCCTCCAGGATTTCTTTGTTTATTTCCATGGCTTCTAGTTCAAGGCCCAACTCCTTGAAGCCTGAAAAATACTGTCTTAGTAACTCAATTAGTGCGTTCATCAGCAAAAGGAGAATGGGGTTTCCTGTGCACCTAGCAAGTCTAATGTGAAACTTTCCCCTTATCCTTTGCAGGTACTCAGGGTCATCTGCATTTTCTTGAGCCATTTTCAAAAGAGTTCCTAAAGCATCTATCTCCTTGTCGCTGGCCCTCTTGGCCGCCTCAGAGGCAACATAAGGTTCAATAAGCAACCTTATCTCGAAGACGTCATTCTCGGTAACTTTCCCTGAAGCAACTAACCTGCTCAAGGCTTCACTTAAAGGTTTGTGATAACCATTGTTGGCAAAGATTCCCCCTTTCGGTCCCCTTTTGATTGTTACAAATCCCCGCACTTCCAACAGACGCATGGCTTCACGTATCACCGAACGACTTACCTGAAATTCCTTGGCGAGGTCGGCTTCAGAGAGAAGCCTTTCACCCAATTGCAATTCGTCGTTCAGGATGCGAGTCTCTATCTCGTGGGCTACAAGCTCTGAGAATCTTTTTTTGTCTAACGGCTTAAAGGACAAATTTCGCTAACTCCTCCCTGGTGTACCTACGAGCCCGTTAGTTCCTGTAATCTATCCAAGAAGGTACAGGCTTAGGCCTCCATTTTCTTCCGTATAGAATGTTATCTATGTAAGGAAAATACTTCTGTGCTATTTGTGAGTTGCCTACAAACCAGCGCACTACCTTGTGCAACAACGTGTTCGGCCTGCTAAAAGGACAAACAGCCATACAAATTGAGCAGTCTGTACCGACCTTGCTCCAATATTCAAAACATGAATCTTCGTTAATTTTCCATTTGAGAGCTCCCCTGTGCACTATTTTATCTCCCATAGGAATCGATTTCGACGGACATGATTCTGCACATTTTTTGCATTTTTTACAAAATTCATCAACTCCTATGGATATTGGAGAATCTGGGATAAGGGGCATATCGGTAAGAGTGGCAAATATTCTCACTCTCGCTCCAAAACGGGGGGCGATTAGATACCCCAACCGTCCAATTTCTCCTAGACCAGCATCTACAGCTAGGGGGGGTAGAGCCATGTCATAATGACGAGTATTTTGGGCCACTGCTTTGTATCCTAGATGGGCGAACCAGCGGGCCAGATGTGTGCTGAGGTACGCCCCTCTCCCATAATTTCGAGCGCTCTCGGCCACAGAAGGCGTATGTGGGGCTGAGGACACGTGATCCCAGTCCATCTCTGTCAGCATTACGACAGCATACGGCGGCAACTGAGCCGGGTCAATCTCCTTTCCCCAATCTTCCCATTTGTCGTAGAAAATCTCCCCTCTGTGTGAGTAAACCCAGTTGGGGTTTACCCTGCATATTCCAACCGCAACTGCCCCCAAATGGAGTGCATAGTTCTTGACGATCTCCGTTGCCTTAACAGGATCCACTTTTGAGGGCATAGAGGCATGTTCTGGGTCAGCAACTGCGTAGTGTCCCAGAAACTCAGGTATGTCAAATGCTGCATGTATCATAGATACATTGGGTGGGTATTGATTATCAATTCTTCCTGGCGCCCCCAAAAGCCCTTTTTCGCGACGCCTCCTGTCGGGTTCCTCTTTCTCTGGATGCATCTTGTAATATCTTTGGTAATATTCAGATCCAGGAGGCAGGCTTCTTTGGCGAGCAAAGGGGATGTCCCTTTCGTCCGGTCTCTCGGCAGCGCCAACTAAATGTCCATTAGCTCCTTTCAGAGCCCTAGGATCCTTACTCCTTTTTAAGGCCAAGCTGAGGGCAAAAGCTATAACAAAAGAGAAAAATACCGCAAAAAAAACTCTACAGGAAGGCATAACTACCAAAAGAATCCCTATTATGAGCGCTATTAGCGCAAGGCCCAATCCCATCTTAGGGGCACGCCGTTCCTTCTCCCTTATTGATTCGAACGAAAAATAGAGCGCCCCCGCAAGGAACCCTATGTCAACAAGTAAAAGTACGAGGGTAAAGATATCTAATTGATCCATAAGAAAATCTACCTCTTGCTCACATCATCGAATTGGGAAGAAAGAGAACTATGTTTGGGAAAGCCGTTAGGAGTGCTATACATCCTATCATAGCGAGCCAAAATGGCAGTATGCCACGGAAGATAGTATACATTGGAACATCCTTCGCAACCCCGCTCAATACAAATACATTAACACCCACAGGAGGTGTAATAAGACTCATCTCCATTGTGAGAGTGATGATAACTCCAAACCAAATGGGATCAAAGCCCAATTTCACGACAATAGGAAAAACTATGGGAACAGCTAGCATCATGATAGAAAGCCCTTCCATAAAACAGCCGAGCACCATAAATGTCAGGATAATCGCCGAAATGACCAGATACCGATTTATTCCAGCGTTTATAATATACCCTACAAGGGTGTTTGGAATCTGGCTGAGAGTAACAAAGTACTGAAATATCATTGCGCCAATGAGAATCCCAAAAATGAAAGCCGTAGACCTAGCAGTGTCCTTCAGCGAGCTTAGAAGATTTCCAAGTGTAAGGCGCCTTCTTAGAATTGTAACTGCAAACGCGCCAAAGGCCCCTACTCCTCCTGCCTCGGTTGCTGTGAACCAACCCGTATAGAGACCTCCTATAACAAGCACAAAAAGTGCTAATAAGCTACCCGTAGCTTTCAATGATAGTAACTTTTGTTTCATGGTAAATTTGGGGCCTGGTGCACCCAGCTCAGGCCGCGCCTTTGTCATAGTGTATATGGTAATCATGAACAATAGGGCTAGGCATATCCCTGGTACAATACCAGCAATGAACAGCCTGGCGATACTTTGTTCTGTAAGAACCCCATAAAGGATAAGGACTGAACTCGGAGGGATCAAGATTCCGAGAGTCCCACCTGCTGCGATACACCCAGTAGCGAGCTTATCGGAATAACGAAGTTTCTGCATCTCCGGAAGCGCAATTGTGCCAAACAAAGCTGCCGTTGCTAAGGATGACCCGGAAATGGCCGCAAAACAAGCACAAGCACCCACCGTGGCCATTGCAAGTCCTCCCGGAAGAAAACCTATCCATTTATATAGCATCTCATAGAGTTCTGTTCCCATTCCGGAATGATTTGCAAACTGGCCCATTAACAAAAAAAGAGGGATGACACTTAGAGTATAAGAAGCCGTTGTATTAAAAGGCTGTATCCCCAGTACCCCTATGGCTGAGTCGAAAGAGCTCAGGACAACGAATCCTAAAAACCCTACCAGAGCCATAGCAAAACCTATTTGCATCCGCATCGCCAGCAATAAAAAAAGCACCAGGATTCCAAGTATTCCTATTGTAATAGGGTTCATGACTTATTTCCTTACCTCGTAAAATGCTTCTATAGCCTTACAAAGTAGGACTGCTGCCAGCAAAGCACTCCCAATACCTGCCAAATATACAAAGGGATATTTGGGCAGACCCAAATCTACTGTAACTTCCCCACTGTTTTTCATAGCCATGGCATGCTTGAGCAAAGCCCAGGTCATCAGCGAGAAAAGTGCACAACAAATAGATTGTGTTATCAATTCGAGGAATGCCTGAGTTTTCTTGCTCAATTTATTAGCTATTAAGTCCACCCTAATATGACCTTCATGTACTTGGCATTCTGCTAAAGAACAAAAGACTATAACTACCATGGAGAGTTCAGTAAGCTCTACTGTCCCAAGGATAGCAGTGTTAAATATTTTCCTTAAAGAGACGTCTACCATAGTCATTACCATCAAGAAGAAGAGTACCGCCCATGTTATTCGGTCAGCATACCTGACAATCCCATAAATTGCTTTTTTTACAGGTCCTATAGCCGTTGCTTTTTCCATCACATAAACTCCGTCTGGAAAGTAGATCTCTGAACCGGCACAACCCACAGCATATCATGTATGTACTAGGGAAGTGGCCGGTCCACATTCTGGCAAGATAATTTATTGATTAGCCCTTGCAGCTCTAAGAGTTGCATCGAGGATTTCTTTGGCTGGAACTCCTTTTTTTGACATTTTTTGAACCCATTTGTTCCAAAGGACCTTTAATTTGTTCCTCATTTTTGCTCTGTCTTCTTTGGTGAGTTTGTGCAGTTGAATACCTTTCGCTTTAGCAGCCTCAATATTTTCTAAGTCCTCCTCATCAAAAGCTCTAGCCGTCATAATACCAAATTGCTCTGTCGCCACTTGATCAATTGCCTTTTTGGCATACGCCGGCAGAGAATTCCACTTGTTTTTATTCATAAGTACGCACATGAGAGCTCCATTGTAATTAAACTCAGTAATATGTTTTACCACATCTATCAGTTTGTGACTTTTTAAGGCAGCGTATGGGGTCAGAGCGCCATCTACTACCCCCTTTTGAAGTGCCACGGAAAGTTCCGATATGGGCATGCCTATTGGGTTGGCACCGAGTAATTTAAGGCCTGCTGTTTCATTGGCACTCGCTGAGCGGATCTTCATCCCTTTAATATCTTCTGCCCCAAGGACAGCCTTTCTCACAGTGTGGAGCTGACTGAGGGGTGCTGACAAAAACCAAAGAACTTTGTAGTCTTTATAATCTTCAGCAAGGTATTTGTCGTATATGGCATAAACAGTTTTAGTAACATGTTCCGCGCTTGAAAAAATAAAAGGAAGTTCAAACACACTGCTTCTTTTAAATCTGCCAGGAATATACTCCGGCAGAAGGAACCCTATGTCTGTAATTCCGGTCTTGATAGCATCAGCCATTGTCATAGGATTCGCCAATACCCCGCCAGGGTATATCTTGATTTCCACCTTGCCATCCGTCAGCTTCGCCACTCTGTTCGCAAACGGTAAGAAGCCCTTTTGGTGTTGCACATGCATCGTTGGCATAAAGTGGGCCAGCTTTAGTACAATTTTATCCGCCGCCTGGCTAGGCCTCAACATCACACAAGTCAGAAGTGATGCACACAAAAGTAGCAGTCCAACTTTGTTAGCAATCTTTCCCTTCATGACAACCCCCTTTCTAATGGTTATACGATGGATTTATTTTAGTTGACCATTGCGCCTTAAAACTCTAATCTTTATTAGGTCTGAGGTTAATATTTTAGTGCCTTATACCTTTGTACTCATAATAACGTCAAGAAAAAAATCTAAGAGCATAAAAATTTGATGGGCGTTCTACAGGTCTTTATTAGATCTCTACTTTGAATACTGACGCCTTCGAGTAATCGGCCCTTTCACATACATTCCATTTGAGGGAAGGAATCAGATGATCCAATATTTGGCAAACTTATCTAAAACAATGAAGATCCTCTGGTGTTACTTTTTGTGGTACCTATTTTTTGCTTATAGCTATTTTGATAGCGGGCTTGACCTTTGGCTACGATCCTTAGGAATAGCTGCGCTTGTTGGATTTGCGTTGAACCTTAACGCATTTTCTTCATTGAGGGAAATGGTTTACAAAGGTAACAGGTGGCAAGTTTTTCGTTTTTTTCTTATCCCTTTTTGTGTTTCCAGCTTTCCCGTGCTGGTACGTGAGAAGGGATTCTTCCTATTTTTCTCTCCCGTATTGGAAGAAAATTTATTTGCACTATCATTGTGCCTCGTATTTCTTGGGGTCACTCAGATTTCCAAGAGGCTTTTGCAGGCCAGCTAGGCTGAGTAACTTCCAACTGGACTTTTAGCTAGCTATTATACAATTAGAATCAAGCGAAAAGTAGCAACGGGACTCTGGCCTTTTCTTGCTTATCTCTAATCCTTCCTCTGTGCCTATAATGATTGGACACTCATCCCATGATAAATTGATGTAGAAGGAAGGGGCGAGAAAGGAAGAAAGAGGTGATAAATGCAAGAGCAGGAGAAGAAACTGTGGTTGATGTTGAGCTTGGTGGTTCCATGATGCCCGGGGGGTCTGAGAGTGGAGGGGAGTGTAGGGACCTTGAACGGAGAGAGCCCTTGGGGCCGCCGATTGTTGGGGTGGTTCCTCCCAGAACGGTAAACGAGAGGCCAGACCCTGAGGCACCGGTTAAGGCCCAGAGAAGGAGATTCTCGGCGCAGTACAAAAAGAAAACCCTTGAAGAAGCTGATGCTTGCAAAGGCAAGCCTGGTGCCGTAGGTGCCCTGCTGAGACGGGAGGGTCTATACTCCTCCCACCTGACCACGTGGCGCAAACAAAGGGAGAAAGCCGAATTGGACGGCCTGGCACCGAAGAAGCGTGGCAGGAAGGCGAAGCCTGTCAATCCGCTTGCCCGGAAAGTCGGGGAGTTAGAGAGTGAAACCAGAAGGTTACAAAAACAGTTGGATAAAGCTGAAACAATCATCTCATCCCAAAAAAAACTCTCGGAGATGTTAGGGATCTACCTGGGTCAAAAGGAAAACGAAGAGACATTCTGATAGCAGCAACTGAAAATCTTTCTGGATATGTTGGCGTTGCTCCTGCCTGTGAAAGCATGGGAGTGGCTCGTTCGACGCTGTACTACCAAAGGCGGCCCAGAAGGAACCAAAGCCCAGGCCAAAACCAGCGCGGGCGCTCACTAATGCGGAAAGGCAAAAGGTACTTAATAAACTCCTCAATGATCGGTTTGTGGATAAATCCCCTGTAGAAGCCTGGCAACGCTCCTGGACGAGGGAACGTAACTCTGCTCTGAACGGACCATGTATAGAATCCTGGCAGATAATGAAGAAGTGAGATAATGGCGCAACCAATTGAAACATCCTGAGTATAGGGAACCTGAACTATTGGCGGAAGGCCCCAATGAAGTGTGGTCGTGGGATATTACGAAGCTGAGAGGACCGGTTAAGTGGACCTATTTTTATCTCTATGTAATTCTGGACATTTTCAGCAGGTACGTGGTGGGTTGGCTGGTAGCTCCAAAGGAAACCGCTTGTCTGGCACAAAAGCTGATAAGAGATAGTTGTAAGAAACAGGGAATAGACCCTGGTCAATTGACCATTCATGCGG
>JALVSJ010000496.1:0-3605 GCA_027024445.1 Desulfobacterales bacterium | reverse complement strand
AATGATTGCCAAGACTACAGCACAGCTTTTTGTGACCTTGGGTATCAGCAAATCCCACAGTCGGCCCCATGTATCGGATGATAACCCCCTATTCCGAAGGTCAGTTCAAGACTTTGAAGTATTGGCCTGGTTTTCCGGATCGATTTGGATCATTGCAGGATGCCATTGAATTTTGCAGGTCTTTCTTTGCCTGGTACAACACCGAACATCGGCATAGTGGCATCGGCATGTTAACCCCTGAGATTGTTCACTGTGGATTTGCAAGAGATGTGGTCGAATCCAGGAAATAGGGGCTTCAGGTTGCCTTTTAAGCCCATCCGAACGGTTTGTAAGAGGTGTACCATTGCCGCCTGCTTTGCCAGAGGCAGCGTGGATTAATCCTCGAACAAAGGTATTGGTTGGAAGACGGAAAACTGCTACAGTAATTTTCAACAGTGAGTGTCCAGGAGTTGTTGACAGGTTCCGCTCCCCTTGGGTATCTGGCCATTTAGGATATTCTCTGCCACAACCTTGTAAACCCTTTCCCTCAATGAGAGGAGGCTCTTGATATTGATTCTAGAATACTTGGTAGTCATTGTAACTCACTCATTATTTACTACATACAAATATATTTATTGAGAAAATTGGTATAAATTCCCTTAGCAATTATCAACAATTTTTTGTTGGTGTTTACAGAATGAATGCCAACCGGAACGTTGCAGCATATGATAATTCTCACTCAGAAAGGGCGTAAGTTCATTCACTGAATTTATAGCCTCTTCAAAGGAGCGAGAGAAAAAGGTGAATGATATTTATTTGAGGGCACTTTGGTCCTTGATTCGAAACAGCGCTAATGGCCAAACAAGTCCAGCGATTGAGATCCTCAGGGCTATTTCAGGCTGGCTATCCTGCTTTGCCGATACCTGGTATGTAAGGCGACAATTTCCTTTTTATTATGCAGGCGAAACCAACATCTCCAAGTTTAGAGACCATTCGACGATCTTACAACGAAGTCTTCGCCACTGCAATCATCTGGCCACTATCTCTTAATCAATGTATAAAACTGTCCGCTTTTATCAAGCTTGTCACCCACCGGAGTGCCGCAGTTCTGGCAGCGGTATTCGTATTTGTCTCCTTCTGGCAGGATCAGAAGCAGGGATTTGCGCACTGCCACTGCCTGCCCGCACTTGGGGCAGTAAAGCTCCATGGCCTCGAATTCGTCGAAATCAGCCTGCCTGTTCGATCCACCTCTTGGGCCTAAGTTTGAAAAATAGGAGGACATATCTTTCATCGCTGCTTCCTCCTGTCCTATTTAGTAGATATCTCTTCTGTGACCTACTTTCAAAATGCGAATCTCTTTCTTGCCCCAATCTACATCAAACAGAACCCTATAGTTTCCCACCCTTAACCTGTAGTCTACAATAGGATGATTCGTTAGACGCTTTATCTGCGATATATCCGGAAAATTGCTCACACCCTCTATGGCTTCCTTTATCTATCTTAGGCAAATTATAAGGGACAAGTTTTCTTAAGTCTTTCAGAACACCTTTGCCATAGACGACTTTAAACATCTAGCTGATCCCATATCTCACTATGGCTCAAGGTATCTCCTCTCTCAATTTCCTTTCGTCGTTCCTCGATTTCTTCTTTTAGCTTTCTGTACTTTGTCTTATTTAGGAGTAGCCTCAAAAAATATGCTACCGCCTCTTGATCCTTTTTATCTAGCTTTTCCAAAATATCAAATCGTACCGAACCCATTTCTTTTTCCCTCATCTTATAGGTTGACTGAATCGTGAGTAACCCTTTAATATCCATCGTCGATTCGTTTGAGAAGCGACGTACATCCCTCGGGCATGCGCTTGATTGACTCGATGGCCGTTTCTTTTAGTAGATCCATCCAAGCCTCCCTTAGAAGCTAAAGGTTCCTTACTCTTTGTTTCGGATGAATTTATCGTCTATATCTAATTTTTCATGAATATGCAAAAAAATCAACACATCTACTTCACTCAGGGTATCTCCAACTTTTCTTCCTTGACAAATATGCGAATAGAATATATTCTAATCAAAAACTAGGTGACAAGGGGGCGAGGAATTTATGCCTACAACCACTATTCATATCAGCGACGATCTTTTGGGCCGTATCGATGAGATTGTGCAAAAAAAAGGGATAAGCCGAAACAGGTACATCGTACAGGCTTGTGAAAAATCGTTAGAGGAGGAAGAGCGGGACTGGCCAGAGGGTTTTTTTGATTTGACCCTTAAGGATGATGACTTGCGGTTGTTGAGAGAAGCAGTCACAGAAATGGAAAAAGACATTCTTGCCCACAGAGTCGATAGCGAGCCTCCTGAGCTATGAGATACATTTTGGACACAACTGCTTTTTCAGCCCTTATGCGAAGAGAAGTCTCTATCTTGCGGTTTCTGAGCCATCTCAAGCCAAGCGACATTGCAACTGTACCGCCAGTAGTCGCCGAGATCTTTTATGGTATTGAAAGGGTACCCAAGGATTCAAGGAAATATCATCTTTTAAAAGCAGAGGCAAAACGGATACTGGATATATTGGAGATCATGCCATGGACACTCGAAGCTTCTCTCCGGTTTGGCCTGATCAAGTCTGATCTCGAGAGAAGAGGGAATCGGATAAGCGACTTCGATGTAGCCATTGCGGCCATATCAATAGCTCATCAGCGTTCTCTTCTTACCAAGAACATCCGTCATTTTGCGAGAGTACGCGGGTTGGAAAGCGTTTCATGGGAGTGAACAAACAAAGCAAATGGAAGCTTTACCATAGGGGGAGGAAACATGAAAATCAAGCACATAGATCACATCGGAATTGCGGTCAAAAGCATCGACCAGGCAAAGAGATTTTACAGTGAGATCCTGGGACTGAAGATAGAGGGTATCGAGAATGTTGCTGACCAAAAGGTGAATGTCGCTTTTTTGCCCATTACAGACAGTGAACTGGAACTTGTCGAATCCACCCATCCAGATGGTCCGGTGGCAAAATATATTGAGGCCAGAGGAGAGGGTATCCAGCATATAGCCTTCCGCGTGGAAAACATTGAAGAGGCCCTGGCGGAGCTAAAGGCAAAGGGCGTACGGCTCATTGACGAGAAGCCGCGCAAGGGAGCAGGTGGCGCAAAGATTGCCTTCATTCATCCCAAGGAAACCAATGGGGTGTTGGTGGAAATTTGCGAAAGGGAATAGCTCAGCCCCACGTAAAACCCATGGCGCAGAAGCTTACCGCAGACTGGGTAGGGGGCTCGAACCACATATCGTAGTGTAGAACCTTGCCCTTGGCAGGTGGTAACACCTCCAGGAGGCAGGCAAGCACTGTAAATCCACACACATTGTATTTGTCCTGTACCCTGACAGCTTCATCCCAGAAGGCATTTTTATCAAGTCGTACCACTGCATCCAGCAAGTTCTTGTCGTGCTCCTGTGCCCGGTCCTTAAGATAGGCGGCAGGTGCCTCATGGCCGAACTTCGGGCCTATGTGACAAAGGTCAATCCCTGCCACGATCAATGTAGGCGTGGCATCATCCATCACTAGACCATGGAGCTGCTTCAGGAATGGATCTGCCTTTTCCAGGAAAATATCACGATTACATGACGAAGGTTGGTTC
>JALVSJ010000495.1 GCA_027024445.1 Desulfobacterales bacterium | reverse complement strand
TGGCTTTGATAGAAGCTTTCAAGATCAAAAAATAATTCCTGCAAGTCCTTGATCATCTGCAGCGGCCACTCGACCAGCCTGCGATTTGATAATCTGTCAAGCATCGAATGCAATCTGTCAGTATCCTTGTCCAGGTCAACATAGTCTAGAGTGACAGATCTGGCTTCGGGGTCAAACTGGAGCTGGAAGCCTGTACCCACAATGAAAGTGGTCTCATTGTGGTGAAGCTGTTCCGCTAGTAACCGTAGGAACGGTAGATGGAGATACTCTACGTTTATTCGGTTGCCTTCCATCTCAATTTTCTGTACGTATTCGTCAATCTCCTTCGGGGAGACCCTTGCCAGTATTGGCTTGAAACTAACTATGTTCTCTTCATAGAGTACATTTGTTGTAAGCCAGACAAATACGAATAAAAGCCTGCTGCTAATTCTGGAGAATATTCTTCCCGTCCCATGGAACTCGATGTTGAGCAGTTTCCTATAAAAAGCGGCCAACTCAAAAGGGTCGTTCTCGAGGAACTTGCGTTCAAATAGATCAACCGTATCGATGAGCTGAAGCACATTTTCGATCCTAGCCATTTTTTTGGGGTCGTAGTCGGCTAGCGACTCTTTTTCCATTGGACCTTTCTCTTTGAGATCTTTCCAGTTGTCCAGGAATTCGTAATAGTTCATCATTTTCAGAAGCTTGGCCATTATCGCATTGTGAATGCCCCCTACTGAGGCAATCTTTGCATCCAGGAGCTGATCCCAATCCATGTCATGGTTCATAACAATTTTGACTGTGTCTTCATACAGAGTAAAGAGCTCCCTGAGTTGCTCCTGGGATAGCTTTTGGCCAATGGAGGCCTCCATTTCCGCTAAGGTCATAAGCCGACAATATCTGAGCAGATTGAGGCTACGCTGAGTATCAAGGCCCCGCGCCTTGTCTGAGAGGGGCTGGAGGGCCCTTTCATTGACCTTTCCAGCAAGCACCCGGCCCATTGGCGTGTGGCCTGCGACAATAAGAACAAGTTCTTCAAGCTCTTCCTCTGTTAGGCCGAACAGAGATAAAGCATCTAGATTGCAAAGCACTCGTGTTACAGGACCTTCAATCAGGCCAGGATTGAGACACCTTTCCAGCTTCTTGAGCGTCCGGATCTTTCCCACCAATTTGAGTATGTGGACCAGACGGTGATAGCGTCTGCGTCGGTTTACCAGGGGTTGTCTCAACCGGTCGACCAAGAGTTCGGGATAGTCCTTTCTAACATCCTTCTTCAAACTGCCTATGACACTTAAGGTCTCGATAACATAGTTGAAAGTATCGCGGTAATCCGCCACTAGAGGAAATAGTGAGCCAAGTAAGTTGGAGGAAGCGGCACGATCCTTAATCTCATCTATCCCTGGCCTAGGGTCTTTTTTTTGTCCTAGAAAGAGGAGCATATAATGGGGTTCATACTCATCAAAGGTAAATCTCGTCTCCCATTCCTTTTTTACTGCTTCCGGAGTTATTGGTTTGAGAATTACCTGATCAAAAAAGGTATCTAGAACTTTGCTCCATGCCTTTTCTTGGCTTGTTGGAAAGGTCCAGCCACCCAATGGATAATTTAAGTAAGGGAGGTTGTTCATTTGATCTGGACTGAGTGCATTAAGTTCTGCACCTTTTAAGATACGAGCCACTACTTCGGGCTCGATATAAAAGCCCCTTAAATATTCCTGCAAGTCAAAGACATTGACTTCAATGGCCTCACCGTTCATCTGATATTTTCTTTGAGTCCTAAAAATATGACTAAACAAGATAAAGTTCTTGTACTCTTCTTCTGTCTTGAAAGATATTATGCCTGTCTGATCGGTCTTTGGTATTTTTCTGTCTCCAACGATAAACAGTTCCCCCCCAGGTTTCAATATCTGATAAACTTTCCAAAGGAGGTAACAAGCAAGTTCCTCGAGTCGTTTTCTGGAAGGTCTCTTTGTGGTCACCGCTGCAAAATCTTCCAGCAATAGCAGTTCATATATATCTCTGGTAATAATGACCAAGTCCACTTCATCTGAAAGGGCTCTAAGTTTGCTAAGGGAATCTATGAGCACGAAACTATGCTCGCGGAACCGGTAGGAAAGCTCATTGAAGATCAAATCGTCCTTCAATGTAATAATACCAATAGAATAAGTTTCCTTGAAATATTTCCTTCGGTGGAACCTTATTATCTTGCTGATTTCTTCTAGTTTTGCGCGTACATGTCGGAGGGTGTTCGATACCAAGTGTGCGGGAATGAGGTAATAGGGTTTGCCAAAACGGGTCACTCGGATTAGTAAACCCATTTTCTTATAAATTCTATTAATCAGCTTGTAGCGTTTCTCCAGGTGCTCGGGATGATCGAAAGAGATTTCTTGGAGCAGCTTAATGTCTTCTGGTTTAAGCCGGTCATAGATTTCAAACAATCCAGATCCGTACGCATTACCTCCGAATCGACTCGGAAGATGGGGAGGGTGTTTGAGGGCAGGGAAGGTGCCTATGGGAATATCGTTGGGGTCTATGCCTAAAGACGCATACTGATCTGGTTTAATAAATCGGAATGTGTCTTCATTGGGAAAGCCATTACCCGGCAGGTAACTATCGGGTTTCATCGTATGCGCGGCTCGTGCTTGGGTAAGGTGCCCGCCAAGGCCCTAGAGCCATCTTTTCCGTCTCTTGTACGCCTTGACATCTTTGTAAGACTTAAGAGCTCCTGATGCGGCTGTACCCAGATAAAACTCCTTTACATCGGGGTTTTCTCTTAAGTCCTCTGCATCGCTTTCCATAACTATCTTTCCATTCTCCATTACATAGCCGTAATGTGCTATTTGAAGTGCCATGTTGGCGTTTTGTTCCACAACCATTAGAGTGGTGCCCTGCTCCTGGTTAATTCTTCGTATGATCTGAAAGATCTCTTTAACCAATAAAGGAGCAAGGCCCAGTGAAGGCTCGTCAAGGAGCAAGAGCCTAGGGTGAGCCATCAAGGCCCTACCGATAACAAGCATCTGAAGCTCTCCTCCACTGCAATATCCTGCAAGAGAGTTTTTCCGCGCTAGCAAGGCA
>JALVSJ010000494.1 GCA_027024445.1 Desulfobacterales bacterium | reverse complement strand
TTACCATAAATGCCCTGGTCGCATCCGACGAGGTGCTGGTGCCTCTTCAGTGTGAGTATTACGCCTTAGAGGGATTGTCTCAACTCATAACTACTATACGGGCAGTAAGAAAATCCTTGAATCCTGGTATCAAGCTTGGCGGAATACTTCTTACCATGTTTGATGTCCGCAATAACTTGTCACAGCAGGTGGGTGAAGAGGTGCGAAAACACTTTGGGAAAAAGGTCTACAAAACGATCATACCTCGCAACGTGCGCGTGAGCGAGGCGCCGAGTCATGGCAAACCCGTTCTGCTGTACGATATCAGATCAAAAGGGGCCCAGAGCTATCTTGCCCTTGCACAGGAAATACTTAGAAAGGCTGAGTCAAAATGAAAAAGCGAAAGGCATTGGGTAAGGGGCTTTCGGCTTTAATCCCCGAAGCTCAGTCATTGATGGAAGAGGCTGAGGGCTATTTCACCTGTCCGGTTGAACTCATTGATCCAAATCCCTTTCAGCCCCGCGAGGATTTCTCTCCGTCAGAACTCAAGGAAATGGCCGAGTCGGTAAAGGAAGTGGGAATAGTCACACCACTACTTGTGAGCAGAAAGGGGGACAGATACCAGCTCATAGCCGGGGAGAGGAGGTTGCGAGCTGCCAAAATGGCAGGTCTGGCGCGAGTTCCTGTGGTCGTAAGGGAAGTGAGCCCGACGGAGTCTCTGGAGCTCGCTGTTATTGAGAATATTCATAGAAAGGACCTAAACCCAATAGAAGAGGCCGCCGCATATCAGAAGCTGCTCGAAGAGCTCAACTTGACGCAGGAGGCCCTGGCAAAAAGAGTGGGAAAAGACCGGGCCACGATAGCCAATTTGATCCGTTTACTTCGGCTGCCTTCGGCCATCCAGAAGGATCTCATAGAGGGACGCATGAGTATGGGCCATGCGCGGGCCCTTGCTGGATTGAAGAGTGAGAGTAAGCAGCTTGCTCTAAGGGAACTGGTAATAAGGAACGGGCTGTCGGTCAGGGAACTGGAAAGGTTAATCCAGTCACGGGGCAAAGCACGAAAAAAGACAGACGGCGGAGAAGAAGAGGATTATTATATGGCCTCACTGGCCGAAGAACTCAAAAGGGGCCTGGGGACAAAGGTGGAGATTAAGAAACGTGGCCAGAGGGGCAAGATAATAATTCATTTTTATTCAGATGAAGAGCTTGAGCGACTTTTAGAAAGGCTTTCATGAGTGGAAGATGTAAGGTTTAGGGTGTGAGGAAAACACTGTCAAAAACCCTTTCTATAAGACCTCGTACCCAATGCCTTATGCCTGTTGCGATACGCCGCTTCGGGGATGTTCCTTACCTTCGCCATGGCTACGGCTGGGGGGCATCGCTCTAAATTGATGCGGCCTGCGTTTGTACACAATCCTGGTTAAAAGAATTGGAGTTAGGGATGGAGGAAACCTTGAAGCTAGCCGTTGTTGATGGGCAAGGTGGGGGTATTGGGGCTACCATAATTAAGGGAATTAGGCAGTCTATTGGGGAGGAATTAGAGATTCTTGCCCTCGGTACAAATTCTGCAGCCACTACAAGAATGATGAAGGCGGGAGCAAATAAAGGGGCAACAGGTGAAAATGCTATTGTGTTTACCTCCCAAAGGGTTAATTTGATAGTCGGCCCCATTGGTATAATAATGGCCAACGCCATGATGGGAGAGGTCAGCCCAGCCATTGCAACAGCCATCACTACAAGTGAAGCTGTTAAGATTCTAATTCCCCTTACACAGGAAAATGTGGTTCTTGTGGGCGCAAGTGAAGAACCGCTCCCCCACCTAGTGGAGCGGGCCATTGAGAAAATAAAGGAGATATACCAAAATGTGTGAATCTTCAGTGTATATCATAGAGAAAGACAGGGAAAGGCTGGTTCTAGAGAACGTCGAACTGGTGGAAGCCCATGACGGCCAACTTACCCTGGTGGACCTGTTCGGGGAAAAGAAAGAGATAAAGGGGAGGGTCAAGTCCCTGTCTCTGGTTGACCATAAGATTCTGGTAGAACCCCTTGCTTAGACAAGGGGCTATTGATTAATAGGCCTAGAAATCCTTTAAATAGGGTGAGTCCAGGATTTGAGGGCAGCCCTTTTCCACCTTGAGGGGTAAGTCCTCGAAAAACCTCGCCTCTTCTTGTTTCCCTCTCTTGAGACATCCAGAGGCATATATCCTGCATTTTCTGCGCAGTTCCTCCAGGGCGGCTTTCTGGTATTCGTTGCTCAGCTTGCCAGAGCAGAGCAGCTTAACAATAGAGCGTATCCGAAACCTGTCCATACCCCAAAATCGAGTAGACAATTGGTCAAGGTGGCCACCGTACTTGACCACCAGATGCTCAGGGATAAGGTAAACGGGCCATTTAGATGTGAGCCTGAGCCAGAGGTCATAATCCTCGCAGGCAGGCAGGGTTTCATCAAACCACCCGATTTGATCAAGGATCTCTTTTTTTATCATCACGGCCGAAGGGCTTATAAGGCAAAGGCGCAGGGAAGGCACAAACATGTGTCCTGAGGGTTTTTTATGGATTTTTCTGGGGTTTACCCGTTTCCCCCTGCGAACCCAGATTTCCTCCGTTTGGCATGCAACGGCCTCGGGGTGTTCAGTGAAAAAACGCACCTGTACCTCCAGCTTCCGAGGGAGCCAGTAATCGTCCGAGTCCAAGAAAGCGATCAATGGTGCCTTTGAAGCAGCAATGCCAGTGTTGCGGGCCGCGGCAGGGCCCCTGTTCTTTTCGTGGAACAAGGCGACTATTTCGCCCCTTTGGCTTTCAAGAAGCTCATGGGTCCAGTCGGTTGAGCCATCATCTACAACGATAACTTCGATGTCCTTGTATGTCTGGTCAAGGACAGATTGGATTGCTCTTTCGAGCATGTGAGCCCTGTTAAATGTGGGGATGATCACTGACACGTGGGGACTCATAAATAAATCCATAAGGCAACAATGAGCCCAAGTAAAACAAAATTGCCCTCGATCAACGCCTCAAAGGTCAGCCCCGGTACGGTTAAGCCTCTCTGGTATGCCCAGATGGACAGCGCCAGGGTCATGGG
>JALVSJ010000493.1 GCA_027024445.1 Desulfobacterales bacterium | reverse complement strand
TGACCAATTATATAGATTTCCCGGCTTCCTTTCCGAACTGCCTTTGGACGGACTGCGCGTACAACGCCAAAATGCCGGGACATCTTAGTCCTGAAATCCCCGATCTCCTGGCTCTCGAACACCTTGCATACAAAAGTCCCGCCGGCCTTTAATAGGCAGAGGGCAATCTCAAGGGCTTTTTGTCCAAGCTCCAATGATCGGGCTGCATCAGCAGACTTTATGCCGGTGGTGCGAGGTGCCAGGTCACTAAGCACAACGTCAGCCATACCCACCTGACTCTCAAGCCTTTGGACGTCCGTCCTGAGGATGTCCGCCTTTATGAAGCGAAAATTGGGTGTTGCCAAGGACTCCGGTTGATTCAAATCAACTCCTATAACCTCGCCTCCAGATCCCACCTTTTTGAGCGAATACTGAGACCATGAACCTGGATAACACCCCAGATCCAGAACCCTGTTTCCTTTGCGTATCAGGTGATACTTGGTATCAAGCTCTTCTAGCTTAAAAACCGACCGGGCAAGCCATCCCTTTTCTTTAGCTTGACGTGCGTAATGATCCTGCCATTTATTCTTTTTCATCAAAAAAATGAAGTTGTCGAAGATTCACCTGTCCCCGGTAACAAAGCTCAGGGCTGAAGTAAAAGGCTACAAATATCCAGAAAACACTAGGCGCACCTGTCATTTCTTATGCTTTCATTATTCCATGTATGAAGCCAAAAATCAAAATTCCTCACGGGCCTTCTGGCGTCAGTTTGTCTTGGGGACATAATGCCGCATAACCGACTGTTCTTATTAGCACATTAGGTTGGGCTTTGCAAAAGAAATGTCCCAGACCTTTGCGTTCTTGCGGAGGGGATGCACTTGATGGGCTAACGGTATGCAATTGCATCGATTTCTACTTTGGCGCCAAGAGGAAGACCAGAGACCGCCACACAGGTTCTTGCGGGCAACTCTGAGGAAAAGAATTTTTTATATGTTTCGTTGAACTTTGGGTAATCATCAATAGAGGCCAAATATACCGTCACTTTCAAGACCTTGTCTAAAGAAGAGCCTGCCTCTTTCAAAAGAATCTTCAGGTTCTCAAGAGCTACGGTTGATTGCTCTTCTATGCTTCCGAGAACAGGTTCATTGGTTTTTGGGTCGAGTGCTATTTGGCCTGAAATATACAGGAGTCCGTCATGGATAACAGCCTGGGAATAAGGACCCCCAGTGAAGGCCGCCTTATCAGTATAAAAGGTCTTTTTGCTGGATTCTTTCATTTGTGACCTCCCCTTTCTATGCTCTCCAGACCGTAGTTAGGAACAAAAAGCGCCGATACTGACTAGAGCCCACAGGTTTTTCTCACTTCTTCGCTGGACATTAACTTTTGGACAGTGCCCTGATGACAGATTCTTCCGTCGTCGATTATGTAACCATAATCACTCAGTTTCAAAGTAGACTTTACGTTCTACTCTGCCAGCCCTTTTTCGCGCAGCAATTTCCAAGTTGTCCTTTACGGATAAATCCGCAAATATCCGCCTGTCAATTGGAACATACCCGATCCCTTTTCTTGCCAATATGTATGGTTGAATTCCGGTAATATCTTCATCCTTGTAAATTACTTTGCCCTTTCGAGGGGAAAGCAGACCAATTATACTTTTGAGGGTCATTGCCTTTCCGGCCCCGTTGGGGCCCAGAAGGCAAGCTACTTGTCCTTCTTTTACTTCGAGAGATACGTCGAAGAGGATGTGGTTGAGTTCATAATAGGTATGAATATCCAAAACCCGGTTTATTGTTGTCAACATATTTTGTTTACTTTGCTGAATGTCACCTAGCCCCACCCTGGTTTTCGGAGTCCCTGTAACGCTCTAATCTTGCTTCATTGGGGCTTAGGGACGGCGGGAAGCTATAAATGCTTACGCTGAAGGTCGACAAGGTCGTTTTAGTGGTATAGGTGATAGTCTTCCCGGCTTCACCTCATGCTGCTAGTTGATACCTATGACGATTAAAATTTTCCTCGTACCTCTGCACAAACCTGTTGGCCCACTGGATCTGGTCAACCAGATAGCCAATCTCTGTCACTATGATCTCAGAGGCTTCCCTGCCCCCCCACCGATGTGCGGACCGCTCGCTCATGGCCCATATTGCCACAGCTTACCTTACCCATCACCTCGCTCAAGGCCTCCAATCCCAAGCTTGGCTGCCATAATAGTGTAAGGAATAAAGTCTGATTTACACGGTTTCCACCACGCAGCTTTGACAATGGCATGGCCATATTGGTAGTCATCTCCAGGAATCCAATATCTTACATAAGGTTTCTTGGCTAACGCTGCTTCGCCCGCCTTTCCTGCCATAGCAGTGTTTTCTCCAGCAGAGAAAACATATTTATAGCCTTTTTCGGCAGTAATTCTCTCACTTTTGTCAATCCATACAATAAAGGGAATCTTTTCATTTTTGGCCACAGCCCCGGATACAGCCAAAAAGGCACCGCTATTAATGGTATCCACAAGCACGTCCATGTCTTCTCTCATGACGAACTCTTTGGCCATACTTAAGGCAATATCTACCTTAAACTTGGTATCCCGTGTGGTGACCTCAATTTTTTTATCAAGAACACCCCGCCTATTAATTTCTTTGAGGACAAGTTTAAAGCCATTGAGGGCATCCTTGGCGTAAAGACCAGCTGGACTACTATCACAATCAATGACGCCCGCCTTAATGTTTCTTGCCTCAGCGTAGGTGGGAGAGGAGAGGTGTTCCATAAGCCCAACCTTGAAACAAACCATGGAACATGTCGACAAAACTTTTCACCAGTGTGCACAAATGTGGCAATAATAGCTCCCCTTTGTGAAAAAAATCTCGGCGCCAGGGTTACCATGTTGATATGCAAGAGAATTTAGCCCAACGATTAAATGGCACATGGCTTGCACTCACAACAAGCAATAGCCAAAACATTCAAACCTGAAGGTGCAACAATGCGGTCAAATATCCCATATTTCATAATGATGCTGGTTACAATTATGATCGTTATTGTTTGCTCGGTCTCTCTCCCATGGGCTCGCGCTGAGCAGACTTTGTTCCCAGTCACGATGGTTGGCGAAAGTAGCTCCCCGGTACAGACGCAGAGCCATGGGACGAGGGTCTATAGACCTGAGCGTAAACGTCCAACTGATTTCATGGTTTGCTCTGGACGCCAACGAGATGCGAGGCTCTATGGCACAGGTACGTTGGATATTAGGGACGATTACCTGGTGGGAGTAAAAGTTACCTTCAGGTTTAACAAATGGGGGGATATTGGAAGAGCCATCATGGGGGTTTTTAACAACTCTGCGAGAGCTCGGACAAAGGAATTAACCCGGATTTCTGTGGTGCTCGACGGACCTGATTCTCAATAACGGGAAACACCTTCAGTTTGATCCTATTATCCCTTACCCCCTTTATCTCGGTTAATTTTAATTCTGATACGGGAGACTGCAACATGGGAAATTTGTGCTTAGCAATAATACTATTTGCCGTCTCCTCGGTTTCTACAGTGGAATATACTGTGGTGCGCGTTATTGATGGTGATACAGTAGTGCTGAGTACGGAAAATGCACTCATAAACCTGGATTTGGCCCACATTGATGCGCCGGAACTAGGTAGCTCCCCTGTTTCTCCGTGCCAACCCCTTGCGAGAGAGGCTAAGAGATATCTTGAAGAAAGGCTGGTTGGTAAAAATGTCTATATTATCATACAGAGGCGTGAATCTTCGCAGGATTGGACAGGGACCTTGTTCCTGAACGGAGAGAACCTTAACCTGACATTGGTGAGACTGGGACTGGCTGAGGTATGCATTAGCCCCGGTTTGTCCGAAAACTCCTCCCTAAAAAAATATCTGGTAGCCCAGGAGGAAGCGTGGTCAGCTAAAAGAGGTATCTGGGGCCTTGGCAGCAGATATACCCGCCCCTGCAGATGGCGGGAAAGACGCAAAGAGAGATCGGCGATGGCAGCATTGCTGTACCTCCTAGTCAGCCAACCGAGAAAGTGAATATCCTTCTAGCCAAAGAACTGCTATACTATCTTTATTGCCTTCCAGAATAACCATTGCTTTTTCCACTCCATGGCCTAGAATATTATAAAGCCATCAGCTTGCGGCGGCTAGCTACCAGAAGGCAGCGATCCGCCGGAGGGTTTGTTTTCGGGTAACTCATAGAAGGAACAGCAGCAGGTTGTCATTTCGACCCCGTCTGTCCATGGGGGCAAACTCCGTGGAAAATCGTATTGCCTCACGCTGAGGCGCTGTTAAACTGAGATTTTTGAAACTCCCCCATAGGAGGTAATTCATATAATGGAAACAGTAATAATTGATGGAGTGGAACTTCATCTTACAGAGCCAGATGAGGTCCCCATGACCTGGGTGGGACAGCCAGACCTTGTGACTCAGGTCCAAGCCGCCTGGCTGGTGCTTGGAGACGAGGATTTCCCCCTGAATCCCAGGCTCGTGGGTAAACCAGGTGTTGGTAAAACTACCTTAGCATACCATGCAGGAAGAAGTCTTAACAAACCAGTCTATTTGTTCCAAGCCACTATGGATACACGCCCAGAGGATCTTATTGTGACACCAGTAATATCAGAAGGGGGCAAGATAAAGTATATGGCTAGCTCCATTGTATCTGCCATGATTAAGGGTGGCGTGGCAGTAATAGATGAGGGCAACCGCATGAGCGAGAAAAGCTGGGCATCTTTAGCCCCGCTGCTTGACAGCAGAAGATACGTGGAATCGGTTGTTGCAGGGATCAAGATCAAAGCACACTCTGAATTTCGCCTGTGTACCACCATGAATGATGATGCGAGTACCTTTGAGCTGCCCGAGTATATTCACTCCAGGCTTCAGCCTCAGATCTATATTGATTTTCCTGAAAGAGACGAGGAATTGCTTATATTAAGGAAGAATTTGCCCTTTGCAGATGATGAGATTCTAGAATATGTGGTGGAGTTTTTACAAGCGGCACATGATGCTGACGAAAGGTACTCTGTGAGGGATGGCATTAATATTGCCAGGTATGCCATGAAAAGGGTGGCCAGTTCTGCAAACCCGGAGCCTGCCAATGAGGATCCCGGTGTCATCTTGAACTATTTACGGGAAGCTGCCTCTTTAATTTTGGACGAGGGGGCTACGGCATATTTCAATGAAATACTGGACGAAATGACCGATGAACAATAGGATTCAGTGGAGAAATATTCGATTTGTCCCCATTCTCCACAACCGAATGGAATTCGCGGCAGAAGTACGGGCCCAATTCCACGAATTCCAGCCCGACTCCGTAGCGGTTGAATATCCACCCACTCTAAAAGACAAGATTATCCAAGCTGTAAAACGGCTTCCTTTGCTATCCGTGGTGTTCTATGAAGAAGAATACGGTGATTACGTATATCTTATTTTAGAGCCCACGGACGGTCAGGTTGAGGCGATCCGGCTGGCTATGGAGAAAGGTATTGATGTCCACTTTATTGACAGAGATACCGAGAACTATCCTTTTTTCCCCTCTGCCATGCCTGATCCTTATGCAGTGAAAAGAATAGGCCATTTTTTGTACTGTCAATCATTTTTTCGCCTTGCTCAAAACCGCGCCCCGGCGCAAGAGGACATACTCCGCGAGAAAACCATGGCTTACAACTTACAGAGGCTTAGCAGGAACTCTGAAAGGGTTTTGTTCGTAGGAGGGCTGTATCATGCACCGGGGGTACTGGAGATGTTGGAGTCTCCTCAGACTGAGGTAATTGGGAGAAGAAAGCGAGAAGCAGTATCAATTGCCCACCTTCACGAGGATTCAAGCAGGGAATTGTTGACCGAAATGCCGTACCTTGCAGCAGCTTATGAAAGGGCAAGGGCACAGGGAGAAACACAGAATTTAGACAGGCTCAAGATTCACCAGGAATTGATAGGAGAGGCAAGACAGCAGCATCGAAGACGTAACAGGGAAGAGCTTACGATTACTCAGGTAAGGATACTGAACAGATTTGCAAGAAACTATGCTTTCCTAAATGGGAGGCTGGTGCCCGATTTCTATCAACTGGTTGTTGCGGCCAGAGGCGCGGTGGATGACAATTTCGCATACGAGCTATGGGAGATCGCAAGCGAGTACCCTTGGCAGACTGAGCGCCCGGGGATGCCTGTACTTAGACTGGGTGCAGAAGATTTGTATTTGGATCAAAAGAGAATTCGATTTCACCGCAAACTGAAAACAATGCGAAGGAGACTCGTATCTGTACCTTATAAGGGCCGCTATGGTCGCCGTGAGAGGGAGAAGTGGTGCAGGGAGTTCGGTAAGTTTTCAATATGTTCTTACCCGCCCGAGGACGTGGTAATAGAAGGTTATGGGCGGTATCTGCAAAAGAAGGCAATGGAGATAAAAACCGAGGAAGCCACAAGCATTGAGCCTTTCGTACGATCCATGATGGATGGCATTGATATTCGCCAGACCATACGGGAGTGGGGAAGCGGAAAGATATATGTGAAAGAAGAACGGCCTATGAGGGGCAAGGTGGGCTCGGTAGTGGTAATCTTTGATCCAGATTATCCGGATAAGGAAGGCAAAGAGGCTTACCCCTGGCGTGTTACGTGGCTTGGCGAGCACGAACAGGAATCAGATATGTCTTTTTATAGTACTCCCGCGGGAGAGATAATGGATGGGCCGGGTATATCTCGCTGCCACTATGGAGGTTTCATGCTGACCTACCCTCCCATGCGTGTCTATGACATTTGGAAAGATCCTTTTTTTGATATGGCGAGGTCAAAACCCGAGCGGTTGCTCATGGCAGCCATTGATTACAGCATGGAAAGAAATGTGGTTTATGTGGCGGCCAGCCCGCCGTCAGGCTGGTGCAGGAGTTTTGCCGCCCGTCTGGGCAAACACATTATATATATACCCATAGGTGTTTTTTCTCCTGTGACTCTAAAGAAAATAAGGGAATTTCATGTGCTCGATGGGCATCATGTGAGGCGGTATGCACATAGGTATATAAAAAATGGGTAGAAGGCTAAAGGCATAAGGGTTAGGGTGAAAGGAAATAGGTCAGTTAATTTTATCAAGGGCCGCAGTTGAGGCGGCACCGTGGGACCCTTCAGGTTGTTCAAGAGATCTCGGAGGAAGTATGAGCGTAAATGTGGTCCCTCTGCCCTTGCTACTCTTAAATTCAAGCACTCCGTTGTGTTCCTTTACTATTTTCTGTGTTACGGGCAATCCTAGACCTGTACCCTTATAGCCCTTGGTAGTAAAAAAATCAGTGAATAACTTGGATTGAGTCTCTTCGTCCATGCCCGTGCCATTGTCTATGACCTGGAATCTAACACCCCAACCTTCAGGTTTGTCTGTGCGGACTATTACTTTTCCGTTCCCTTCGGTGAGGCCCTCCAATGTACATGCGTCTATTGCATTACTAATGAGATTGAGGAGACATCTGTGAATAGCGGTCTTATCCATTGCGACGGGACCAATTGACGGATCCAGGTCCAATTCTATTTGAACGGCCGATAACCTCGCCCTTTCCTGCATCAGTTCCACGACTTCTTCTACGAGTGAGTTAGGATCAACCATTTGATATTGAGGCTTTCTTTCTCTGGAATAAATCAGCATATCGAGCACAATGTTGCTTATCTGATCTATGTTTCGCTCCACCATTTGCCAGCCCTTCTGCACAAGACTGAGGTCTTTCTTGTTAACAGCGGAGTTTATCACGTATGCCCCACCTTTCAGCCCTGTGACAATATTCTTGATGTAGTGAGCGAGCCCTGCCACGGTTCTGCCTATAGCTGCCATCCGCTCGGCCTGTTCTTTTTCCCTCTGGAGCCTCAATATTTCTCTCAAGTCTTGTATGAAAACCACACTGCCGACTTCTTTCTTCTTTTGATATAGAAGCGTGCCTGAGAGGCGCACGGGAATTAATTCTCCAGACTGGTGGAGAAATTGGGTCTCCATATTAATAATTTTTCCCCGTGGACCATACCGATCTCCATAAAAGGCACTGCGTATCGCTCGAGCAGTATCCGGTGTCAGGATTTCCTTATAGGTTTTTTTCTGTATCACCTCTTCTGCTCTATACCCGAGAATTTCTGTGGCGCCCCTGTTGAATATTACGATTCGGCCCTTTTCATCGGTCGCGATAATGCCATCGATGGAATTCTCGATAAGATTTTGAACAAAGGCCTGCCTTTGTTTTAGTTCTTCGGTCATTTTGACTCGTTCGGTAAAGTCCTGATACGTTACTATGGCTCCTTGTATTTGACCCTGGTCATCTCTTATTGGAGCTGCATTAAAGTAAAGGTGGGTACCGTTTGATCCCAGATGGGGGAAAAAATGCTCTGCTTCAAAAGCCCCCTCGACCATAGAAGATTTCCTCAGGTTCATATCTTTGTAAAGCTCATATATCCTGTCAATGTCGCCATCGATTATGAGGTCAGCCAGCAGAGGTCTCTTGCGTGGATAGAAGGGCTTCCAGTGGTTGTCTGTCCCGAGCATTTCCTTACTTGAAAACCCGGTTAGCTTTTCACAGGCCTTGTTCCAATACATGATCTTGTGGTCTTTGTTCAATACAAACATAGGTATAGGCGAGCCATAAATGATTCCTTCGGCTGTTTTCTGTAGCCTTCGGGCCTCTGCTTCTGATTGTTTGAGCTGACGGGTTCTTTCTTCAACTTCTTTTTCCAGCCGTTCTGAATAAGCCTTTCTTGATTCCTCCAGCTTCTTTTTCAGCGTGATGTCCCGGGCCATCACCTGAAATATGCCTTCTTCTTCAAGCCATGTAATATTGGCCTCAACAGGAACGGGCTCTCCACTCTTTTTCTTAAATTCCATTTCGACGGCGGTGAAACCAAGTATCTTCAAGCCGTCTAGGTGCTGAGAAAAAATCAGGCGGCTGTGATCCAAGGCGAGATCTGATACATACATGGATTCCAGTTCGGCCCGGGAGTATTCAAGCAACATTGCCATGGCCAGGTTCGCCTCGAGTATCCTCCCCGAGGAATCAAACAGCATAAGACCTATCCCGGCATTTTGGAAAAGATCTCTATACCGCTTTTGTGAACGCTCAAGGTCAAGCTGAAGGGTTTTGCTTTCCGTAACATTGTGTAAGGAGATAAGCCATCCTCTAGCATGCCCGTTCTCTGAGAGAGGGGTATAGTCAGCCTCGTAGTATATGAGGGATCCACCTCGCTCTAGGGAATACTCTTTCCTATCGGGCGAAACGCTTTTGCTCGCCTCTGTTAGCAGCGGACAA
>JALVSJ010000492.1 GCA_027024445.1 Desulfobacterales bacterium | reverse complement strand
GGTAAGAAGAGTACAGACTTGGCCTGATGAGATCATTCATGGCTGCATCTACGATCAGGAAATTCTTTTCCGCAGTGGATTTGGTGTACAAGACCTTGGTGACCAGGATCCCTGCGTTCCCTGTTATCACTCTGCCGGGTTCAAAGATCAGGGTGAGATCCATGTCTTTCACTTCGCCCTTTATGGCCCTTGCGTACTCTGTAGGGTGAGGCGGTTCTTCGTCGCTATAGGTAATTCCCAGGCCTCCACCCAGGTCGAGATACCTGATTGAGATACCAGCTTCACGAAGCGCTTCCACGAGGGAGAGAAGCTTCTTCAACGATTCCACAAAAGGATCTACCTGGGTTAGCTGAGAGCCAATGTGGCACGAGACACCGGCAATCTGCAGGTTTGGCATCCGGGCCGCCCTGGTATATTGGTCAGGTGCTTCACGGATATCAATACCAAATTTGTTCTCCCTCAGGCCTGTGGATATGTATGGATGGGTAGCAGGGTCCACATCGGGATTAACCCGAAGTGCGATTGTGGCCCTTTTCCCCATGTCCCCTGCTATGGCGTCAAGCCTCTCTATCTCCTGGGAGGACTCCGTATTAAACATGAGGATGCCGGCCTCCAAGCCATAGGCAAGATCCTCTGGCCGTTTTCCAACACCGGAGAAGACAATCTTCTGGGGATCTACCCCCGCCTTGAGTGCCCTGTACAACTCGCCCCCGGAGACAATGTCCACCCCCCCGCCTTCAAGGGCAAAAAGCCTCAGGACAGCCAAATTGGAATTCGATTTCATGGAAAAACAGGTCAGATGCCTGAGGTCCTTGAATGCCCCATCAAAGGCCTGAAAGTGCATTTTCAGTGTGGCGTGGGAATATAGATAGAAGGGTGTGCCCACCTCTTCTGCGATTGCGCGAATTGGCACGTCCTCGCAAAATAGCTCGTCGTCTACATAATGAAAATGATGCATCCTCGCTCACCTCGTACTACTGTACAATGATTCGGACCACTTCACTCGGAGGCCCCAGACCCCCGTCATCGCCTATTACCCGCAGCCTCAGCAGGTAAAGCCCCTTACCTTCTGAGACCTGCCATCGGGCAGTTACGTGGCCCTTTTCTGAAACTCTTGCCAAAATCACCTCATGTTCCTTGAAATCAACAGGACAACTCTGGCATGGGCCATGTCCAATACCGTATTTACTGTAATCCACCCGAAGTTTGACCACACCCGGCTTGCCATCTGTGCGCGTCAATGGCTTCAATAGCCTGCCTCCAAGGGCTATTTGTCCATCCAGGTACTCGGCTGTCAAAGATTGAACGACCCGGGAAACCCTTTTGTTTGGTATGAATGGGTCGGCCTTCTTGCCGCAGCCAGGTACAAACAGCATTCCCATCATGCTCAATAGGATCAATGCCTTGGCCAATGCCAGGAGCGGCACACTAACTCGTAACGACCCACCCATGTCAGAACTATGTTTCAATTCCCAACTCCTGTTTTGCTTCCTGGATCGCATTGCGGACTGCCTCAGGGGCAGTACCACCTTCAAGGGTTCTGCGGCCAATGGATTTTCTTACATCTAGCCAATCATAGACATCCTCGTCAATCTCAGAGCATATCCCTTTCATCTCTTCCAGGGCCAACTGGTGCAGCTCAATCCCTTTCTCTATACACTTCAAGACTATTCGCCCTACTATCTCATGGGATCTGCGAAAAGGCACGCCTTTGCGCACAAGGTAGTCAGCAAGGTCTGTGGCCACAAGATACCCTTGGGCTGCCGCCGCTTCCATCCTTTTCTTGTTAAAGCTCACCTCGCTCATCAAGCGCGCCGCCACTTCTAGGCAGATCTCAACAGTTCTGACCGTATCGAACAGTCCTTCCTTGTCCTCTTGCATGTCCTTGTTATAGCTCAAAGGCAGCCCTTTCATTACCGTTAGGAGGGCTATGAGATGACCATAGACTCTTCCCGTCTTACCCCTTAGCAGTTCGGCCAGGTCAGGATTTTTTTTCTGGGGCATTATGCTGCTGCCAGTGCAAAAGGCATCAGGTATTTCAATAAAGCCAAATTCCTGTGTGGACCACAGGACAATTTCCTCTGCAAGCCTGCTCAAGTGCATCATCACCATGCTGCAATCAAACAGGAACTCAAGAACAAAGTCCCTGTCGCTCACAGCATCCATGCTGTTGGCTGATATCCCTTCAAATCCCAACTGCTCGGCTATGAACTTGCGGTCCAACGGGAAGGTAGTGCCTGCAAGGGCTGCGCTTCCCAGGGGCAGAACGTTTATCCTCTTCAAACCATCTTCAAACCTCTGCCAGTCCCTCTTCAGCATCTCATAATAGGCCATTAGATGATGGGCTAACAAAACAGGTTGAGCCCGCTGCAAATGGGTATACCCAGGCAGTATTACGTCAAGATTGTCTTCTGCCTGCATTACCAGTGCCTTTCGCACCTCTTGGATGAGGGACATGACCCTGCCTGAGGCGTTCCTCACATAGAGGCGCATGTCCAGGGCCACCTGATCATTGCGGCTCCTTGCGGTGTGCAGCTTCTCGCCCACCTGTCCAACTTTGTCCACAAGGGCGCGTTCCACAAGCGTGTGAATATCCTCGAATTGATCCTCATTGGGATAAGGCCCTTTGTCAAGTTCAGTCCTTATCTCCTCTAGAGCATGTACAATCTGCCCGCTTTCTTCCTCTGTGAGGACTCCGGCCTTGGCAAGTGCCTTACAATGGGCGATACTACCCTCTATGTCCTCCTTGTACAGGGCGCGATCAAAACCAATGGATGCATTAAAGCGATCCACCAGTTCATCAACTTCTTCTTTAAACCTGCCTCCCCACGTCTTCTCAGCCATCAGTGCTGCCCTTACATACCTTGTCGCTTTGCCTCCAGAAGCTTCGCAATCTTCAACCTCAGCCCGCTGAGCCTTATAAATCCCTCCGCATCCTTCTGGTTATAAACCTCATCGCCCTCAAATGTGGCAAAATCCGGATCATATAGGGAAACCTCTGATTTCCTCCCCACCACAATACAATTGCCTTTGTAAAGCTTGACCCTGGCCACCCCTGTCACGTTCTTCTGGCTCTCATCAATCAGGGCCTGCATCATCTCTCTCTCAGGAGAAAACCAGTAACCATAGTAAATCATCTCTGCATATCGGGGAATAAGGCTGTCGCGGATGTGCATCACCTCTCGGTCCATGGTGATGGACTCAACCGCCATGTGCGCAACCCTCAGGATCGTGCCTCCGGGCGTCTCGTAGACCCCTCGGGATTTCATGCCAACGTAGCGGTTTTCAACCAGGTCCACCCGGCCGATCCCGTTTTCTCCCCCAAGGCGGTTCACGTGGGCCAAGAGCTGGGCAGGACTCATCCGCTGGCCGTCCACAGCCACAGGATTTCCCTTTTCGAACTCTATCTCAACATACGTGGGTTTATCAGGGGCCTTCTCGGGCGACACACTGAGGACGAACATATCTTCAGGCGGCTCCATCCAGGTGTCTTCCAGGATCCCGGCCTCAAAGCTTATGTGAAGCAGGTTCCTGTCGCTGGAATAGGGTTTTTCCTTTGTCACCGGCACGGGGATGCCGTGCTTTTCTGCATAAGCGATTAGATCTTCTCTACCCTTAAAGTCCCAGATCTTCCACGGCGCGATTATCTTCAGGTTTGGATCAAGGGCCATGTAAGTAAGTTCAAACCTCACCTGGTCATTGCCTTTGCCCGTGGCCCCGTGGCTGACCGCATCGGCTCCTGTCTTTTTTGCGGCCTCCACCTGCCCCCGGGCTATTATAGGTCTTGCGAGGCTCGTTCCCAGCAGATAAGAAGACTCATAGATGGCGTTTGCCCTTAATGCCGGCCATACAAAGTCTCTCACGAATTCTTCTCTTAAATCCTCGACGATGACCTCATCTGCCCCCGTGTTCAAGGCCTTCTCCTTAATACCATCCAGCTCCTCTCCCTGCCCAACATCTGCGGCGTATGCCACCACAGGGCACTGGTATGTTTCCTTGAGCCAGTGAAGAATCACTGATGTGTCAAGCCCCCCTGAATAGGCAAGTACTATTTTCTTGATTTCTTGTGCCAATCTCCTGTTCCTCCTCTAATTATCTCATGATAGTATATGAAATGATTTTCCTCGCATTTTGCCCCCCGCAGAGGCTCAGAGACCGCAGAGTCCTATTCCTTTTTGCCCTTAAGTCTCCTGACTCCTGACTTCTTCTTTTAACAACCACTCCAACAACGCCTGATGCATATGCATCTTGTTCTCAGACTGATCAAAAACCACAGACTTAGGCCCTTCCAGCACCTCCTCGGTAATTTCTTCCCCTCGGTGAGCCGGCAGGCAGTGCATCACGATGACATCCGGCTTGCAATGGGCCAGAAGCTCGGTATTTACCTGATATCCCTGAAATGCCTTCACCCTGGCTTCATGCTCTTCCTCCTGCCCCATGCTAGCCCACACGTCTGTATTCACCACATCAGCCCCGCTCACCGCCTCCACAGGGTCTTCAACGACGGTTACATTATCCCCCGCCAGCCCCAGTACCTCCTGGCTTGGGTGAAACCCCCGGGGACATGCCAGGGTGAGATCAAATCCCAGCACTGCTGCCGCATCTATCCAGGAATTTGCCACGTTATTCCCGTCGCCCACCCAGGCAACCTTCAGGCCCACGATCCTTCCCTTTTTCTCCTGGACCGTCATTAAATCACTCAGGATCTGACATGGATGATACATATCCGTTAACGCATTTATCACGGGGATATCAGACCACTTGGCCATCTCCTCCACGGTGTCCTGTCCGTAAGTGCGGATGGCAAGTGCGTCAAGGTATCTGGATAGCACCCTGGCCGTATCACAGATTGGCTCGTTCCTGGACATCTGGGTATCTGCTCTGCCCAGATATGTGGTGCTTCCACCAAGCCTGAACATGGCTGTCTCAAAAGACACCCTGGTCCTGGTGGAAGGCTTGTCAAATATCAGCCCAAGGGTTTTTCCCTTCAAAGGAAACCCACTGTGGCCTTCGTGTCCTTTGATCTCCAGCCCCCTTTGTATGAGATAAACTATTTCATCCTTGCTTAAGTCTCGAACTTTGAGAATGTGCCGTTTCATTTCATAACCTTCCCTAAATTCAATTTACTCCATCTGTGAGAAAATGCCCTCAAGGCAGTCCACCATCTGATCTATCTCATCTTGCTCCACGATCAGGGGCGGCAAAAACCTTAGCACCTTATCCTGGGTGCAATTTATGAGGAACCCCTGGTCCAGGCATTTGTTGACAATCGGTCCTCCTTCCACCTCTAGTTCAAGGCCTATGATCAGCCCCAGGCCCCTTACTTCCTTCACAAAACCATATCTTTCCACCAACCCCCGGAGCCTTTCCCTGAAGTATGCCCCCATCTGTGTGCAACGCTCAAGTATCCCATCTTCCAATATGCTCTTGACCACAGCACCGGCCACCGCCGTGACCAGAGGCGTGCCTCCGAACGTGCTGGCATGGGTCCCCGGCCCGAAACTCTCGCTGAGCTTTTCAGTGGCAAGCATGGCGCCGATGGGAAGACCATTTCCCAGGGCCTTGGCCAATGTCATGATGTCAGGGCTTACACCGTAGTGCTCGTGGGCGAAAAGCTTTCCTGTCCTGCCCATGCCCACCTGGACCTCATCAAATATGAGAAGGATACCTTTTTCGTCGCAAAGATCTCGCACCTCCCTGAGATATGATTCGTGAGGGACCACCACCCCTCCTTCTCCTTGAATGGGCTCGAGCATCACCGCGCATGTCGTATCGTCCACCGCCTCTGCGATAGCCCCCACATTATTGAAAGGGACGAATTTAAATCCACCCAGGAGGGGATCAAAACCCTTCCTCACCTTTTCCTGACCAGTGGCCGAGAGTGTGGCCATGGTGCGGCCGTGAAATGAATTTTCCATGCATATGATGATGAATTTCCCCTCACCCATATTATCCCTTGCATATTTGCGGGCGAGCTTGATGGCCGCCTCGTTTGCCTCTGCGCCACTGTTCCCGAAGAAGACCCTGTCTGCAAATGAGTTTTCCACCAGCAGACGGGCCAGCTCTATCTGCGGCTTTGTGTAAAAGAGATTGGATACATGGACAAGCATGCGGGATTGCTCTTCCAGGGCCTTGGTAACTATAGGCGAGCTGTGGCCGAGGGCGCAAACCGCGATGCCACCTACAAAGTCAAGGTAGGATCTGCCCTCTTCATCCCATACGCGGCATCCCTCACCCCTTACCAGTGTTATGGGAAACCTGCTATATGTCCTAAACATGTAACGATCTGCCTGCTCAATACTCGATACTTTTTCCTCCTCCATAACTCCACCTTTCCGCTATACTCGACTGCTTATCCAAGCCTCATGATTCCATATTCTTCCCTTTTCCCTTTCACCTTTAACCTTACACCTGCCACCTCATTCCCTACGGCACAATCTCGGTTCCCACACCTCCCTTGGTAAATATCTCCAGGAGTATGGCGTGCTCCATGCGGCCGTCTATTATATGGGCCTTTCGCACTCCTGACCGCAACGCTTCAAGACAGCAGGTCACCTTTGGAATCATACCGCCCTTTATGACACCATCGCCAATGAGCTTTTGGGCCTCCTCCATGGTAAGGGTAGAAATCAGTTGACCTTCCGCATCCAGCACCCCGGGGGTGTCAGTCAGGAGCACCAGTTTGCGCGCCTGCAAGGCCGAAGCGACGTGACCTGCCACCAGGTCAGCATTAATATTATAGGTTTCTCCACTGCTCCCTCCCCCCACCGGGGCTATAACCGGGATAAATTCTTTCTCCACAAGGGCAGACAGGATAGCGGTATCCACTGATACGATTTCCCCCACCATCCCCATATCAATTATCTCTGGAGGCTGATCCGAGCTCTTCCTCCTCACGTATTTCATCTTTTTTGCCGTAATGAGCTTTCCGTCTTTTCCAGACAGCCCTACTGCCCGTCCACCGTTACTGTTGATGAGATTCACTATTTCCTTGTTGACACTACCCACAAGGACCATTTCCACCACGCTCATGGTCTGACTGTCTGTCACCCTCATGCCATCCACGAATTCGGACTCAATGGCAAGTCTGCCCAGGAACTCGCCTATCTGCGGCCCACCCCCGTGTACCACAACGGGGTTCAGGCCCACGTATTTCATCAATATGATATCCAGTGCAAAATTCTGCTTGAGACTCTCGTCTACCATGGCGTGGCCACCATACTTAACAACTACAGTGGCACCATTGAACCGCTGTATGTATGGTAATGCCTCAATCAGTATTTTTGCCCGGATCGTATCACTGCTCATAGTATATACCTGCTCAGGTTCTCGTCTTCGAGGATGTCACTGAGTTTTTCTGTTACATAATCCCTGGTGATAAGCACTTCTTTATCTGCCATGTCCGGCGCATCAAAGGATATTTCATCAAGCAGTTTTTCCATCACCGTCTGGAGCCGCCTTGCACCGATATTCTCCATACGCTCGTTTACCATGCTCGCTATGTGCGCTATCTCTCTGATCGCCTCTTCATCAAATTCCAGTTTTATCCCCTCTGTTTCGAGTAACGCCCTGTACTGGGTGATCAGGGCATTCTTGGGCTCCGTGAGGATCCTCACAAAGTCTTCCATTGTGAGCGAGTCAAGCTCCACCCTTATGGGGAACCTGCCCTGGAGTTCGGGCAATAGATCAGATGGTTTGCTCACATTAAAGGCTCCAGCGGCTATGAACAGAATGTGGTCGGTCTTGACCATTCCATATTTTGTAAGGACAGTGGACCCTTCAACGATGGGCAGAAGATCACGCTGAACGCCTTCCCTTGAAACATCAGGTCCGTAGCCTGACTCTGCCCCTGCAATCTTATCAAGCTCGTCAAGGAATATGATCCCATTCTGCTCTGTCATTCGAATGGCCTTCTCCACCACCTTGTCCATATCTATCAGCTTCTGGGACTCCTCCTGGGCCAGTATTTCAATGGCCTCCGGGATCTTTACCCTTCTCCTCTTCTTCCTGGAAGGAAATATGTTCCCGAAGACCTCTTTTATATTGAATTCCATCTCCTCCAGGCCCGCGGCAGAGAATATCTCCACCATGGGCATGGCCTTATTGCTCACCTCAAGCTCAACATATCGCTCGTCCAGTTTTCCATCGCGGAGCATACGCCGCAGTTTTTCCCTGGTTGAAGAAGGCTCGGCCCTATCCGAGCGCACCACCTCCAGCACCTTATCCTTGTCGCCTTCTTCGAGCTCCTTGTGTTCTTCCTTTTTCCTGGGGAGCAGGATGTCCAGCAGCCTTTCCTCGGCCAGGTCCCTGGCCCTCTCTTTGACCTTTTCCTGTTCTTCCTTTTTTGCCATGTTCACTGCAAGCTCTGTGAGGTCCCGAATCATGGATTCCACATCCCTGCCTACGTAGCCCACTTCAGTGAACTTTGTGGCCTCCACCTTGATAAAAGGCGAGTTGGCCAGCCTCGCCAGACGGCGGGCGATCTCAGTCTTTCCCACACCGGTGGGTCCGATCATGATGATGTTTTTGGGAGCAATCTCGTCCCTGAGGTCGGCTGGGACCTGCTGCCTGCGCCACCTGTTCCTGAGAGCAATAGCCACAGACCTCTTGGCCTCGTCCTGGCCGATGATATATTTGTCCAACTCCGCGACAATCTCTCTGGGAGTCAGGACTTTCATGAACTCGTTTTCCGTAAACTCTTCCTTATCCATATGTCGCCTCGTTATTCATAAGTATGGGCTGTCAGCCTTCAGCTTTCAGCTAACAGCCACTCCTTTGGTGGCGCATGGCCAACTAGGAGTGTGAAAGAGAGATGGCGTTTAAGTGCAATTTCGAGCCTGCCTGTTGTCAAAAACCGATTCTGGACCCGTTTGAGAGCAACTCAAGATTTAAGCCAACTCGTGTATTACTATGTTCTCATTAGTATACACACAAATCGAGGCTGCTATTCTCATCGCTTCCTCGACTATGGCCGTCGCATCCAGGGATGAATGGGCCAGAAGCGCCTTCGCGGCCGCTAGGGCATAAGGCCCCCCTGAGCCTATGGCCGCCACTGATTCATCGGGCTCTATCACATCCCCTGTACCCGATATTATAAGTATGTGCTCCCTGTCCATTGCAAGGAGCAAGGCCTCTAATCTGCGTAGAATCTTGTCCGTGCGCCAGTCCTTCGCAAGCTCTACTGCTGCCCTGGTGAGATTACCATTGTAACTTTCCAATTTCCCCTCCAGCCTCTCCAGAAGACTAAAGGCATCAGCCGCAG
>JALVSJ010000491.1 GCA_027024445.1 Desulfobacterales bacterium | reverse complement strand
TAGGTGCCCCCATTGCGGAAAGGTAATAGAGCTTTTCAAGGCCCACGGAGGCATGCTGACAGCGAAGGAACAGGGATTAAGGTTTCTGGGCAGCCTTCCCATTGAGATCGAAGTGGTAGAAAATGGCGATGCAGGAAAGATGGATGTTCTCGAAAAAGAAGGTTCTGCGTTCAAAGAGGCTTTCTCCCAGGTGGTGGATCGCGTAGTGGAAGCATTGGAGAAAAAAAAGAACGTTCATTAACATCCAGGAGTTTTGGAACAAAATAATGAGGAGGTCTATTATGACACCGCAGGGTAGAGGAATGGGAGGTGGCGGCGGAGCTGGCCGTGGCCAAGGCATGGGACGAGGCAAGGGCGGAGGCCGGGGCATGGGCCCGGGCGGGAATTGCGTGTGCCCAAACTGTGGAGAGAGGGTTCCCCATGAACGAGGTATCCCCTGCTTTGATGTAAAGTGCCCTAAGTGCGGGAGCGCTATGACCAGGGAGTAGTTAGCCGTAGTTAGCCAGAGCACAGATAAGGTGAAAGTCTAACGAGGTCTTCGTGATGGTAATTTGTGTTGCGAGTGGGAAGGGCGGAACGGGAAAGACGACTGTTGCTACAAATCTTGCTGCTGCACTGGAGCAAGAGATCCAGTTTCTTGACTGTGATGTGGAGCAGCCCAATGCTCACCTGTTCCTGAACCCTGAAATCCAGGAATCCACAATAGCTACAGTGCCGGTTCCCACTGTTGATGAAGACAAGTGCACTCTGTGCGGAAAATGTGCGGAGATTTGTCAGTTCAGGGCCATTGTTGTAATCGGGGAAACAGTTTTGACCTTCCATGAACTCTGTCACAGTTGCGGGGGGTGCATGGAAGTGTGCCCGGAGAAGGCCATAGAGGAGACTGATAGAGAAATAGGAGTGCTTGAGGAGGGCCGTCGTGGCAATATTCGTTTTGTCCATGGTAGTCTCAAGGTGGGTGAGGCCATGAGCCCCCCTCTAATAAGGAAGGTAAGGTCACGTGCTGGCAACGCAGAAGTGACGATCATTGATGCACCTCCTGGTACTTCGTGCCCAGTGATAACCGCAATGAAAGGCTCAAATTTCGTACTCCTTGTTACGGAGCCGACCCCATTCGGCCTGCACGACCTCAAATTGGCAGTAGGGGCTGTAAAGATACTTGGAATTCCCCACGGTCTGGTTATAAATCGCTCAGACCTAGGTAATAATCAGGTGAGGCAATATGTACAACAGGAGAATATACCCGTCCTGATGGAGATTCCTTTTGACAGAAGGATAGCAGAGAGCTATTCCAGGGGCGAGTTGATCATAGAGGCAATGCCAGAGTGGAAGGAGAAGTTTACCTCTCTTTATAGGAGGATCGAAGAGGAGACCTGCGGGAGTTAACCCTTTATGAAAGAATTGGTGATCATAAGTGGTAAAGGCGGAACCGGGAAGACAAGCCTGGTTGCTGCGTTTGCAGCCCTTTCGCAAGACATGGTCCTGTGCGATGCGGATGTGGATGCAGCGGACCTTCATCTAATAATGGATCCCACGGTGAAAGAAAGTCACGGATTTACTGGAGGCCACAAGGCAATCATCGACCAGGGCAAATGCACGCAGTGCGGTCTGTGTCGGGAGCTTTGCAGGTGGGAGGCTATAAGTAAAGATTTTGTTGTGGATTCGATAGAATGCGAAGGCTGTGGCGTGTGCTACTATTTCTGCCCCGAAAAAGCCATAGATTTTCCGGAAAAGACGTGCGGGGAATGGTTTGTTTCAGAAACACGATTTGGCCCTATGGTACATGCAAGGCTAGGCATAGCGGAGGAAAACTCTGGCAAGCTTGTCACATTGGTTCGGCAAGAGGCTAAGAAGCTGGCAGACGAGAAAGGAATGGATTTGATTGTTACCGATGGTCCTCCAGGGGTGGGGTGCCCAGTGATTGCATCCATCGGAGGGTCAAGTGCAGTTCTGGTGGTGGCCGAGCCCACTGTCTCGGGGCAGCACGACATGGAAAGGGTTGTCCAACTCGCTTCACACTTCAGGGTGCCGGCATTGCTGTGCGTAAATAAATTTGACCTTAACCTCCGGGCCACTGAGGGGATGGAGGATCTGGCAGAAGCTAAGGGAGTAAAGCTAATGGGTAGAATTCCTTTTGACCCCGTGTTTACTAAGGCCATGGTACAAGGAAAGAGCGTAATTGAGTTTGATCGGGACTCTGCCTCTGCCAAGGCTGTGGAAAGTGTTTGGGCGAGGGTGAGAGAATTCTTGAGCCGATAAGCTGCTTTAGTAATTCCGTCTCGATGATATTGCTGTGCCACCCGGGCCAAGTGTGCATGTGTGTTGGGAATATATTTTGTAGCAGCGACAGAAAGGGGGGGCTATGAGCAAATTTCTATTCGTCTTGACGCGGGGCACTGAAGACCCAACGCGGGTAACAAGGGTACTGCAACTTGCCAAGGTTGCGAAAGAACAAGGTGATGAAGTGAACCTGTTTTTTACCGATGATGCTGTGGTTTTGGCAAAGCCCGGGATGATGGATCAAATAAAGGCTCCAACGGGTGATGAGGCCAAGACGTACTTCGATTATCTCCTGCAAAGCAAGGTCCCCATCTTTGTGTGAATCCCATGTGCAAAAAATCGCCAGGTTGGCGAAGACGAGATTGTAGAGACTGCCCAGTTTGCGGGGGCGCCAGACCTTATAAAGATGTCAAGGGATGCCAAGGTATTTACCTTCTAACCATATTGCTGCCCGGGGACACATTCTCTCTATATGAAATGATAAGTTCTGAAGTGGAATTCTACACCAATACCCAAAATGACTTGCGGGGCAACATGTTAGTCTGTTCCGATACCTCCTGTTTGATGAAGGACAAATAGGGAGTGCTGCCAAGGTCAAATCAAACCAGATCAGTAAGCGGTCTCTACGTGGGAGCTGGCGAGGGGGTCTTGCTTGGTTAGGATGCCTGTATCCTGAGCTCGCGGCTTGTTGGTTTGGTGATCAAAACAAAGCATTAACACGGGGTGGGGTGTGAGCGTGTGCCAGGAATCAGTCGTTGGGGTTCTCTTGTTGCGTGTTGGTGTGACATTCCTTGCACTTGACAGGGCCTGAGTCGTTTTCTTTGTGGCATTTCTTGCACTTGAAATGGTAGGCAAATACAAGTCGGTGTACATTTTGTCCTTGTTTCTTGACAGGACTGTGGCAGGCGATGCACTTCTTTACCGGGTCTCCTTCTTTCCAGACATTTTTCCCGCTTCTGTAGTTATGATGACATTCAGTGCACTCTAAACCATAGTCTTCAATATGGGCGAGGTGAGTAAACCGAACGGGTTTGTGATGAACCTTTCGTCTGTAGCCATTGTTTGATATCATTATGACTTTGGGGATCTTTTGCTCTTGCTGCGCCTGAGGAGTTGCGTCAAGAAGAAATGCAAGGGCAACCGATACCATGATAAAAAACATAAATCTGATCGTTTTCATGGAGAATCCTCATTATCGGAGTATTGCTACATGCATGAAACAGCCACTGCCCAGTACTATTGAAAGACAGCGTAATAAATACCGTGCTTTTCTGTCAAGTACTAGGCTATTTTGTCGATGCGGTAGGAAGAATCAGGAAGCAGTTGAGGAATGGCAAATCGAGAGGGATGGCCTGAACGTCAATAGAACCGCTGGTGAGAAATTGTCTCATTGAATTGATCATTGGTGGGTTTTAGACGGCATTTGTGCCTTCTCTGAATCTTTTGCGATACTTGCTTGGTCCTACGCCAAGGTAGTATTTGAGAACCTTTTTTAAATAGTTACCAAAAAGTGTCTGGTTCACAAAGGGGAAATGCACCATAAGATTTTTGGCAGCAATAAGGTGAGGGGAATTTTTCCAAAAAAGGGGGCAGCAGATGGGTGACAGCACAATACATGTGACAATTATAGGGGCAGACCATATTTTTTCATTTTTTTGTACAAGAGGGTCCTATGGACTCCTAGCATTTGTGCTGCCCTGGCTTTATTGTTTCCCGCTTTTTCCAATGCGGCCTTGATTGCCTCCCGTTCTGCCCGCGCTTGAATGTTTTTTAAAACAGGCCCCTGTTTCCATATCCCTTTAGTCCTCTTTTGGTAAATGTAAAAGGGCAAGTCGCATAGGTGAATTACGTTGGTTTCTAAGGACGCAACAACCCTTTCTAACACATTTATAAGCTCTCTGACGTTTCCTGGCCAATCGTACCGCGCAAGAGCATCTTCGGCTTCGGAATCAATCGTAATTGGGCCAATGCCTGATTCTAGTGCGATGTCCTCCAGATATTGGTGGATAATTGGCGGAATGTCTTCTCTACGTTCCCTCAACGGAGGAACATACAGAGGAATTACGTTTAGCCTGTAGTACAAATCCTTCCTGAATTTTCCCTGGTGCACAAGCTCCTCAAGATCCTGGTTTGAGGCAGCTATGATCCTGAAATCGGATCTAATGATCTTTGTCCCACCAACCCTTTCAAACTCCCTGTCTTCTATCACCCTGAGCAATTTTGGCTGCATTTCTAGTGGTAAGTCCCCGATCTCGTCGAGAAATACAGTGCCACGGTTGGCAAGTTCAAATTTTCCAGGCTTACCCGAAGGGCTGGCCCCCGTAAATGCGCCCCTCTCGTAGCCAAATAGTTCCGATTCCAATAGGTCCTTTGGTATGGCTGCACAGTTTATTCTAACAAAAGGATACATCTTTCGGCGGCTTTCGTGGTGGATAGCTTGGGCAAATAGCTCTTTCCCTGTGCCGCTTTCACCCAGGATCAATACTGGATGTTTGGTGCGTGCCGCTTTTAGGACCTCTTTCTTTAATTGTTTGATAGGATCGCTGACTCCGACAATACTATCGATCGTGTATTTGGTGGATCTCAGACTGATGAGCTCTTGTTCGTACAGCCTGACCTTGGACTCCAGAAAGTTGAGCCGCTCGGCTAGCTTTTTCACATCTCGGACATTCTTGAACATGACCTGACCAAACACCGCGATGACCTTCCCGTTTTTCTTTATGGGGATGCGTTGGACTACCATTTCTTGTCCCATAATTCGATGGGGGTGATTGATCTCAGGCTGTCCTGTCTTTGCAACAAGGTGCATTCTGGTATTTTCAATTACCTCTGTGCAATGCTTCCCAATCTGATCCTCTGGGTCCAGCCCTAAGAACTCTCCGTAGGGCTTGTTAAAATGGGTAATGTACCCATCTGGATCCGTAACCACACACCCGTTATAGATGCTATCAAATATGAGGCGGTACATTTCTAATTGCTTCTTTAGTTGTTCGATATTCTCTGGTTTGCTCTTTGGTCGCTTTTTCATTTCCATAGTTTGTCTCCGTAGCAAAAGGTATACATGTAGAAAGTTTGATACGCTCTTATTACCTTTTTTTGTGCAAAGGTTCAAGACAGTGCTTTCCATCTAAGTTAGCATATACCCAAAAAATCTTTCCATATTGATATGTTAAATCAGGAATGATTGTGAGATGATACATATTTGGTTCATAACAATAATTGGCCCACATGTTGCTTAACCCCCAGAATTACCAAACGAGGGCAAGGACATCGAAGCAAATCTCTATTCTAATTGCTCCGTTTGAGCGTTATCATGAATGGTATTATGCGGGGAAAGGTGGAGCTGCGCTATGATTATTACGAGAGGCTACAGATCGCATGCCCGGTACTAAAGAGCGTCAAAGGCAGAAAGTGATTTTGCAATTTTTACCTGGCGCTTGGCATCAAGGAAGTGCAGGTGGCAGGTGAATCTAAATCGGGAGGTGGTTCAGGAAATTAAAGTTTGTTGCCATAAGCATGGGAGGGAAAAATGGATATAAGCGAACCCAAAATAGAAAAGAAAGAAATATTGATACTCGATGATGATAACTTCAACTCAAGCAACGTTTGCATCGTAACGGGGGCATCCATGGGAATAGGGCGGGCCACCGCGGTGGCTGCTGCTGCCAATGGGCTTATGACCGTTGGACTCGACATCAACGAAGAAGAAGGGCAAAAAACGGTGGAGATAGCTCGCGAGATGGGTGGGCAAATGGTCTTTATCAAGACTGACCTATGCAAGGATGAAGATATGGATCGTGCTGTGGCAGAGGCTGCCAAACTGGGGAGCATAAAGTATGTGGCCAACATAGCTGGGATACAGCACATTGACCCGATAGAGAATTTTCCAATGGAAAAGTTTGATTACATGATCCGTTTGATGCTCCGTGCACCTTTTTATCTATCAAAGCTGACCATCCCTCACATGAAAAGAAGCAATGACGGCACTGGCGCGATTGGCAATATGGCATCTGTACATGCCCACATCTGCACGCTGAACAAGCCTGCTTATAACATTACAAAATTCGGACTTCGAGCCCTGGCACAGTCCATTTCAGCAGAAGGTGGCGGGAAGATCCGTGGTTTTACAGTGAGCACAGGATTTGTGAGGACTGCGCTGGCCCTCAAGCAGATCCCGGCTCAGGCCGAGCAGCGCGGTATTACCCCAGAAGAAGTGGTACGCGATGTCATGATGGGATTTTCCCGAATCAAAGAAATGATGAAACCAATAGAAGTGGGGAATCTATTTGTCTTCGGTTTTTCTAGATTCGCAAAATACCTTATTGGCGGCGATTTGCTGTTTGATGGGGGTATGGTGCTGACGTATGCTGAGAAAAAGGCCGATCAGGGCTAACCATAGGTGGTGGAAATTATCATCTGAGAGGAGCTTCTTCTGATATGATCTTTCTCAGCTCGCGCTCCACGAAATCAATATGGGCTCGGGCCTCTTTGCTTGCTTGATTGGGCCTTTTTGACTTGATTGCCCTGAATATTTTCATGTGCTGTTCGGCTATGAGGCGCTTATTGTCTTTTTTCTTGAAGAGTTTTTTTCGTGACATTTTCTGCGTATTCCATAGAATGTTGTAGCACGAGGCGGTGAGATGTGAAAGGACCGTATTGTGGGCGGCCAGAGAGATGGCTATGTGAAAATCAGCATCTGTCTTGGCATCATCCCTGTTTAACCTTAAATTTTCTTGGTCCTTCTTTATGATTTCTTCGAGTTTTGTTATATCTTCCTTTGTTGCCTTTTGGGCTGCGGTGTATGCCGCCCAGCTTTCCATTGCCCTTCGTATGTCTAGCAATTCAAAGAACTTATCGATATCCTCTGAGATGAGCCGGGTCAGCGGGTCCTCGAGAGGTTTTTCGGTTATGGACTTTACGATTATTTTACTCCGGGGCTTGATTTCTATGAAGCCCATGGCCTGCAAGGCATTTAATGCCTCGCGCAGGGGGGGGCGGCTTACACCAATGGACTCTGCCAGCTCCCGCTCTGAGGGTAATTCGTCGCCGGGCTTAAGCTGGCCTCGGCTGAGCAAGTCTTTGAATTGTTCTATAATTTCGTCGGATATTTTTCTGGGGGAAATTTTCTTAAACATGATTTCTGTCACCCTATAGTAATTTGGTCTTACCACAGCGTTTTTTGGGTGACAAGAATTTTCTGCCATTGATTTCATAGAGTGAAAGTGTCAAATTGGCTTTTGCATGGAATTGTCAGTGAAGAGGAGCGAGGAATTTCGCACTTGACAGAGTTTTGAAATTTTAGTAACTGGTAAGACCAAAATAATTTATGACCAACTCAATCTAAGTGCTTGTTTTCTAGACAAATAGCAAGATTTCTTAAAGGCAGATACAAGCACCATTGTGAACCAACCCTGCATCTCGGTAATTTATAAAGAGATAAACTGCTATCCGGTGTTATTGCTGTGACCTCGACTTCTGACAAAATACGAAATCCCAAACGTACCTTAAATCGTAATCTACAAGATTCTTGCTTGCTTGGCCTTGTCTCGCTAGGGCGAAGGCCGAAGCCCCGGGGCAAAAAGCGGATGGGTAGGCCTTGGTAGGCATGTGCGCAAGTGCATCTAATCAAATCGTGCTAGGCATGAAAAGGAGAAAGGGGGTACATAATTAAACCAGGAAAGGGGGTGATGGAGGTAGCAAGGATGAAAAGTTCGTGAGGGGGCTTTGAAGGGCTATTAACCTTAACCGTAGGGAGGTTTGCTATGAAATTTAAGAGGGTTTTGGTCATTTTAGGGATCATTGCATTTGCCATGGCAGTGGCCGCACCGGCGATGGCAGGACCTAAAGTAAGATGGAGAATGGGAAGCACCTGGACTCCTGCTATTAACCTGTATCATGGTGATAAGGCCATGATCAAATACGTGAAGGAAATGACAAATGGCGATTTTAACATCAAATGGTTTCCTTCTGGCTCCTTGATGAAGGCATTTGAATACTTCGATGCATGCAGTAAAGGAGTAGTCGAGGCGGTAGGGGATTGGTCGAGTTACTGGGTCAGCAAGGACCCCGCTTTTGACTTCCTTGGGTCTTTTCCCTTTGGCTTCGATAACCTGGACTATCTCACCTGGTATTATCAATTTGGCGGGAGGGAGCTTTACAACGAGGCCTACGGGAAATTCAATATGGTCTATTTCAACTTAGGCGCAACACCCATGGAATCGGGGTTCAGAACAACCGCTAAAACTGGTCCTATCAGGACCTGTGCAGATTACAAGGGAAAGAAGCTGAGAACTCCAGCACGATCTACCATATGGGTGCTACAGCAGCTCGGAGGAGCGCCTATTAAGATGGCTGGTGGAGAGATCTACCTAGCTGTTGAGAGAGGTACCCTCGATGGTGCAGAGTTCAGCAGTCCTGGAATTGACTGGGAGATGGGTTTTGCCGAAATTACAAAATACTGGTCGGTTCCCGGATGGCATCAACCTTGTTCCCAAGTGGGCGTGATGGTTAACAAGAACGCTTGGAACAAACTTCCCAAACTGTATCAAAATATCTTTACCAGGGCATGTATGGCAGCAGCTATGGAGAGTCTGACCTTTTACGAGGCTGACTCTGCGAGAGCAATTGAAAAGTTCAAGGCAAAGGGGACCAAGATTGTTCACCTTACCCCTGAATGTTTGAAAACGCTTGATGAACTAACTGGTAAGTACATCATCAAGGCCCTTCGTGAAAGAGGGGGGTTGTTCGCAAAGATACTTAAGTCTCAGATGGAATACCTGAAGGAATACAAAGACTGGCGCGATATGACAGACGTCTTTGGCCATGGTCAGACCCCGTCCTACGTTGATATGGTAATGAGTGAATTAGAAAAAATGGGGGTAAAGTAGATTTCAAATATGGCCCCAGCACTTGTGCTGGGGCCGTTTATCGCAGTATTGAGTGGAAACTGAATGAATTTCTGAGCATTGCTAAGGTAAGGTAAGGAAGGTACTCATATGCAAA
>JALVSJ010000490.1 GCA_027024445.1 Desulfobacterales bacterium | reverse complement strand
GTTGTTAAGAGAGGAGACTTGCTTATCGCCATTTCCACTTCGGGTAAGAGCCCGGCCCTTGCCAAGAGGATCCGCCAAGAGCTGGAGAAGAGGTTTGACGAGAGCTATGCTCATTTAATTGATATTATGGGGAGGCTTCGCAAGGTGGTCCTGGCGGCGGGGCTAATGCAGTCAGAGAATCGGAAGATATTTGACTCTATATTGGAATCAGACATCCTGGAAGCCATTGGCCAAAGGAATTGGAAAGCGGTGGAAACTATTATCAGATCTAATTTGCCGCCGCAGATCAAAGCTAGTGTGGACATTAGCGATCTCCTGCCAGACAACAAGGAGGAATAATGGCACCGCTATTTTCTTATCTGGCCCTCTTCTTATATCTGATATCTACCGGCGGCCTGATTGTCTACGTGGTAAAACAACACAGATGGGTTTTCGTTATATCCTTCTGGTTCCTGGTTTCCGGCTTTGTTTTGCATAGTATTTTCCTGGCCTTGCGCGCTATTGCTCTTGGTACAGTTCCCGTCCTGGACCTCAAGTCGGCCTTTTCCTTCTTTTCCTGGTCCGTTGTTCTTATCTACTTGATCTTTCACAGTAAATTTCGGCTTATGGTGCTAGGTGCGTTTGTTGCGCCCCTTGCCTCCTTGCTGATGATGATTTCCTCCACCACGAGGTGGCCTACCGCGGCCGTGAGCCCTATGTTTAAGAGCGCATGGCTGGCGATCCATGTGATTACCATTTTCCTGGGTGATGCTCTCTTTGCGATCACTTTTCTTGCCGCGGTGATTTATCTTGTCCAGGAGAGGCAGATAAAGAAAAAGAACCTGGGCCCTATATTCAAGAGGTTGCCCTCCCTCGCAACCCTTGATTCCATAAATTACCATTCTCTTATTTATGGTTTCCCTCTTCTCACCATAGGCATGATAACGGGATCCATCTATGCCCAGATAGACCTGGGTTCCTACTGGCAGTGGGATCCCAAGGAGGTATGGTCACTCATTACATGGATGTTCTATGCTGCTTTGCTTCACGAAAGGTTGGCTGTGGGTTGGCGAGGCAGAAAGGCCGCCATAATGTCCATAATCTGCTTCGGCGTCCTGCTGTTCACGTTCATTGGAGCGGGCCTGTGGATGGGGGGCTACCATAGTTTCGGGAGCTTGGGAGTGCGCAAGGCGCTATGAGAATTATTCTGAACATAGGCATGAACCATCAAACTGCTCCAGTGGAACTGAGGGAATGCCTTGCGTCGGACCCAATGAACACGAAGAAAGCTCTAACCAGGATGAGAGAAGAAGAGTCCATCAAAGAGGCCCTCTTCCTGTCAACCTGCAACAGAGTGGAGGCCCTTGTGGTGGCCGACAGCAGGCATGAGGCTTCTGCTGTCATAAGACAAATCATGGGAGAGATAGGCGACCTTCCTCTGGATAGTTTCTCTGATCACCTGTACGAGTACGAGGGGACAGGTGCGGTGCGCCACATTTTTCGGGTAGCCTCCAGCCTTGATTCAATGGTGGTGGGGGAGCCGCAGATCCTCGGGCAGATAAAGGCAGCGTATGCAGAGGCCAGCAAGGAAAAGACTTCCGGTGTTATCATCAATCGTCTGATGCACAGGGCATTCCATGTGGCAAAGCGGGTTCGGACTGAAACCGCCATAAGCGAGGCCGCCGTGTCCATAAGCTATGCTGCGGTGGAGTTGGCCAAAAAGATCTTTCACGACCTCCAAGGGAAAAAGGCCCTTCTCATTGGCGCTGGCGAAATGGCGGAACTGGCGGCCAGGCATTTTATTAACAATGGTGTCAGTTCAATCGCGGTGGCCAATCGCACCGTGGAAAGGGCCGTAGAGGTGGCACAGCAATTCGGAGGCACCCCGCTTTCGCTCCAAGAAATACCTTATCAATTGGTTGAAGTGGATATCGTGCTCAGTTCAACTGCGGCGGCCGAGGTCGTGGTGACCAGGGATATGGTGAGAGCAAGTCTCAGAAAGAGGAGGAACAGGCCACTGTTCCTTATAGATATTGCAGTGCCCAGGGATATCGATCCTGAAGTAAACGAGCTGGCGAACGTGTACCTTTTCGACATCGATGACTTGAAGGGAGTCACAGAAAACAATCTCGAACAACGCCGCAGGGAGGCGGCCAGGGCTGAGAGGATCGTTGAAGAGGAGGTACTGAAATTCGATAGATGGCTGAAAACTCTGTCTGTTGTTCCCACAATAGTCTCTTTGAGGGAAAAGGCCGACCGGATTATCCAGAACGAATTAAAGAGGAGCAGTACACTGCTGGCATCGCTCAGCCCCTCGCAGAAGGAGGCAGTGCTGACGCTGAGCCGTTCCATTGCCGAAAAACTCCTGAATGATCCAATACTCTTCCTCAAGGGTAGGGCTGATAGGCCCACTCTACCCAATTACTTGGATGTAACCAGGAGGCTATTCAAGCTTGACGATAATGGTGAAAAGGAGTGAATGATGTTAATTAACAGGGTCATTGAGAGGATTAAGGCGCACAGCGATATTTCCAAGATGGGAATGATAGCGACTCACCTAGGGCTGGTTAGGTCAACGTCGCTCAAGGGACCGGTAGTAAAGGCAATGGAAGTAGAGTTTGATCCGGCGGTTGTGGCACGGATCGCTGACGATACGAAAAAGATGCCTGGCATAATCGAGGTTGTGATAGAATATAACCCTGGCAGGCTGGCCGTGGGTGAAGAGGTCATGGCAGTAGGGGTTGGCGGGGATACGCGGGAGCACGTATTTCCCGCGCTTATTGAGGCAGTTGATCGTCTGAAGAAGGAGGCTACCAAAAAAAGGGAAATTTTTCAGAATGACTTGGCAGGCCGCTGGATCAAATCTAGTGTGCTGTCATTTAAATAGGTTGCCAGAGACAGGGGCTACATCTAATACAAAGGCCTCCGAAATAGTTCACAATTGAGAGAAATTGGCCTAATAATATCAAGGAGGTAGAAGCGTAAATTCGAGTCTTTTTTTGGCAGGGAAACGGCATATTCCCTCTGCTACGTTCGCTGCGCCATCGTAGCTCCGCTCACTGCGTTATTTTGGCCCCTTCACCGTCCTGGCTACGGGTCCAAAATACGCCGCTTCAGG
>JALVSJ010000489.1 GCA_027024445.1 Desulfobacterales bacterium | reverse complement strand
CCCACCAAGCTCCTCGATAGGCTCAATCCTGACTTCACCCTTTTCTGCAACAACTCTCACAACCTGTGTGCCAAGGAGCTGCCTTATTTCACGCGGGAGCGTGATCTGCCCTTTTTTTGAAATCTTCACCACCTTGGTCAGCATTTTTATCACCTCCGACATATATAAACTAATAGAATTGATCTAGTAAGTAAAGGAAAAAGTTATTGTAAAGTATTCTGCAGCTTCTTTACCATATCGAAGAGGGATTTTTCCTATCTTAAATCCTATGTAGAAATCTCCTTGACAATTGGTTTTCAAGCAGCTACTGTACCAATCGGTCAGTACACTTTGAGGGAAAGATGGAAAAGACGGCAAGAGGTGAGGCCACAAGGGCCAGGGTCATTGAAACCGCAAGGTGGCTGGTTAATAAGAAGGGGTTCAGCAACACCAGCATCAATGACATTATCCAGGCCACCGGCGTAAAAAAGGGCAACCTCTATTTCCATTTCCCCAGCAAAGAAGAGCTGGGATTAGCAATTTTAGAAGACGCGGCCGCAGAGTTTTACGAATTCTTACGTCAGTCTCTCAGGGGTAAGTGGCCACTTGACAGACTGGCATCGTTTTTTGACGCCGTACTTGAAAAACATCGAAGAACTAATTTTGTGGGCGGTTGTATATTCGGCAACACCGCTCTTGAAATGAGTGACTCCAACCCAAAATTTGCAAGCATAATAAAAGGGGTATTTCGACGCTGGATAGACATGATTGAAGAGGTCTTGATAGAGGCGCGACAAGCCGGGGAACTTCCTCCTGAAATCTCCCCTGATTTATTGGCGAAGCATATAGTAGCGTCCATTGAAGGGGGAATTATGATGGCACGGCTCACAAAGGAGGAGAAGGATCTGAGGGACTGCCTCGATTCCTTGCGTCATTTTCTCGGAATATAGGGAGTGATAGGTCTTGTTCTAATGTTATGTACCGGTTGGTCGGTTTACTCGTAATGTCATCTTGTCTCGGAAACATTTTATAGGTAGGGCAGGCGGGGGACATATTGATCAGCAAAATTATCTATTTTTCAAAACCTTTAACCTATCTATTTTTATTCTATATTTTAAAACAAACCTGTCCAAAATCGGTTTTTGGTAATAGGCAGGGGAACGGGATGTTCCCGGAGCGGCGTCATTTCAGCCCTGAAGCAGGACAGCGGAAGGGCTGGAATCCGCAGTGAGAGGAGCCATGGATGGCGTAGCGAGCGTAGCGAAGGGAATATGCCGTTTTCCTGCCAGGATAGACTCAACTACGAAACCTAATTTCATAAACTATGATTCTGAGCTCATAAGCTATTGAGTTTATTAGGTTGGCTTCTTGAACATACGCCGATTTTGGACACCACTGATTTTAAAAGGAGGTTGAACATGTCTAGAATACAACCGGTCAAAGAGGAACAACTCTCTGAGAAGGCAAAGGCAGTACTCGCTGATATAGAGGGGGCTTTCGGTATGGTGCCGAACCTTTTCAAAACCTATACTCACTTCCCCTCCTTGCTGGAAGCAAATTGGAATAAGGTAAAGGCTGTGATGATGCAAGGCGAGCTTAGAAGAAAGGTTAAAGAGACCATCGCAGTGCTTGTCTCCAAGGACAACAGTTGTAAGTATTGCGTGAACGCGCACTCGGCAGCCTTGAAATCCATAGGAGTGTCTGAAGAGGAAATTCAGGCAATTAAAGAGGACATCACTGTTGGTGATTTTGATGAGAAGGAACAGGCACTCATTGAGTTTGCTCGTAAAGCCAACAAGGACCCTCTTGCGATTACTGACGAAGAGTTTCAGGCCTTGAAGGATGCAGGTGCCTCAGATGCAGAAATAGTGGAGGCACTGGGGGTCATGGAGGTTTTTACTGCCTTCAATAAGTTCCTTGACTCACTCAGGATCGATATTGATTTTTGACCTCTAGACATTTGTAACCCTTCACGCCAAGAGGTGGCGTTAGTGTTAAAGATTTCTCGCTTCGCCTGCCCATCGGCAAGCGAGCTCGAAATGACAGAGCGATCTAGATGGCCCCTAAAATGAAAGGAGGTTCTGAATGGAACTGACAGAGATCTATAAAAAAGGAAAAGAGAAATTATTGGCAAAGGACTACGGGATATTTCTGAGGGGTGTAGAGACTGAATTTGTCATGCGTAACAATCGCGAGATCATGGATCGATACACCTTCAGGCAGAAAGCTATCGATGCAGTAGCTGAGCCTGACACCTCGGTAGAAGTGCTGGGCGTAAAGCTCCGGACTCCTGTCATCATGTCTTCGATGACAATGCCAATCCCCGCTATAGTTGAAGATGGTCTCATGGAGGTAGCCCGCGCCTTAAAGGCCGCGGGCAGCCTCATGTGGACAGGCTCTCCAGTTCCTTCAGACCTCAAGGGCCTCAAGGCTACCGGTGTCCCCCTTGCCGGAAACGTAAAACCGCTGAAGGAAAGGGATAAGATATTTAAGGCCCTGGAAGAATTTCAGGCATCAGGCGTTGACTGGATTGGCATTGAGATTGACTCCGGCCAGGGCACGAAGGTCCTCGATCGCCAAATGGTCTTTGACTGCTCGCCTCTTTCCTTTTCTGAACTGCAGGAGATCCGCCAGGCAGTTCAGGGTCCCTTGATATTCAAGGGTATCTTGAGCAAAGAAGATGCGGTCAAGGCAGCAGAAGCAGGGGCCGACGGCATTGTTGTGTCTAACCACGGAGCCCATACGCTGGACTATCTACCACATCCCTTTCAGGTAATGGATGGGATCGTGGAAGAGGTTGGCGGCAAAGTGGTCATCATAGTTGACGGAGGATTTAGAAGAGGCAGCGATGTGCTAAAAGGCTTGGCATTTGGGGCATCCCTGGTTGGTCTGGGAAGGCCCATTCTTTATGGACTTGCAGCGGACGGAGAGCAAGGAGTCCGCGACGTGGTCACCAGCATCACCGCTGAGCTAAGACGCCTCCTTAGCATGGTCGGTGGTAAGGATGTGAAGGGCCTAAGAAGAAACATCCTGGTCTGTGGGTTCTGATTCCCTCTCAGGCTTCCATGAGCCCTTTCCAGGATATTTACCTTGTAGAAATTCCCACCTATCGGGTATAATAAC
>JALVSJ010000488.1 GCA_027024445.1 Desulfobacterales bacterium | reverse complement strand
TGTTTTGCCATTAACCCTGAAAATGCCTGTGCCCACAGGGTGTCCTGATAGAGAAAATATACATTTTTTAGCCCATATTTGTCCTTCAGGATGTCGAACGTATTGTTGAGATATGTGGCATCTACTAGGGCATCAGTGGTAACCCTAAAAAGATACTTATATTTTTCAGGATCTTTTTTGATTTTGAACTGAAATTTGGGGGTCTGCGCGATGGTGCCCAATTGGGGGACCTTATACTTGGCCACCAGATCCATGCTTGCCATCAATACCTCAGATCGAAACGGCCCTATCACAATGGCATCTGGCTTTTTCTCGGTAATAAGCTTCTCAATCGCCATCAGTGCATCATGAACAGGAGTGCCAGGCTCTCCGCCTCTCGTATCGGCTACCACAACCTTGAACGGCCTCTTTTCATTTCCAACTCTCACTCCTCCCTGTGCGTTGATTTCCTCTACAGCCAGCTTTACGGCCTTGAGCCCTTCACGCCCAAAGGGAGTATAGAGAGAGGTAGGAACCCCTATCACAATGGGCTTGGCTGCAGATGCAGTGCAAGGGCCAGGCACTGGACCCACCAAGGCCAAAGCCGCTACGGACAGGAACAAAACCGCCAAAATTAAGACTTTTCTTTTCATGACAGGACCTCCTTTTTTAGGGTTAATACCGCCAGTACCCAATACCAAAGAAATATCCCCGCTGAGCGACATGTATCCGCCCCCTGGGGCATGTAACTGCATTTTCGGAAATCGCCTTTGGAATGGTCCTGAACCCGGACTGCTCTGTTTGGCAGTAAATGGAAGGATCAAGAAGTCCTCTTGAAATGTCTCTCTTGAGAGGCATGTGAGGCAATATAGAAAACAGATTGGCCCTGTGTCAAGCAGCCTTTTTCACTTCATGCCCCTGGTCCTTTTCCTTGCGTTGCTGGGAAAACAATCTTCTTACCAGAGGCAATGCCCTTCGGATTTCCCCCATCTTTTCCTCGGTGGCTGTAATGCCAAATTCCACGAGATCCCTGGCCTGCGTAAAATCGGTCCAGTGCAGGTCTCCCACCTTTGGGTGTATTACGACATCAGCCTTTTCCAGCCTGCACTTTTCCAGATGATAACACATAATCTCAGTGCTCCTCACGTAGATGTCCATTGCAGACCAAAACTCCTCTGAAGAGCTAATATTCGGATTTACACTCACTGCTATGACAAACTCAGCTCCCTCGGCCCTGGCCACGGTAGTTGGAACCAGGTGTACGATACCCCCGTCACATAGCAACCGGCCATCCAGCTCCACGGGAGGTACCGCCGCTGGTACCGCGCAACTTGCCATGACTGCCTTTCGAAGCGACCCCTCTGAAAGCACCACGGCCTCCCCAGAGGCCAAATCAGCGGCCACAGCCCTGAATGGGAGCTTACATTCTTCTATCTTGATGTCAGGGACAAAAAAGTCCACCATGGCCTGGAAATCCTCATACTGCAAGATCCCAGCGCGAAACATTGCATAGGTTAATATGAATTGATTCTTAAAAAACGCCTGCACCTTCTGGGTGAAGCTCAGCTTCTTACTTTTTTGAATCTCCCTTATCTTCCTGAAGGCAGAATTCTGAAAATCAGGAGTATTTAGAAACTCGTCAACCCTGCGCTCAAGGTCGAAAGAATCCAGTCCAGAGGCATAGCAGGCCCCCACAAGGGCCCCAATGCTCGTCCCTGAGATTATATCGATGGGAATCCCCTCTCTTTCCAAAACCCGCAGTACCCCGATGTGTGCCATACCCCGGGCTCCGCCGCCTCCCAGGGCCACGCCGATCTTCTTGCGCCTCCAGAACATGGCTCTGTCTCCTTTTTTCTGCCACCAGGTCATCGACTCCCAAAATATCTGATCTTATCCAAAAAGAACAGATGAATTTGTGGACACACCTTGTTCTCAATGTATAATGAAACAGTCCAGGTGGACTGAAGGCTGAAGGCTTGAGGCAGAAGAATATATTGTCTGGACCCCTTATGCCTAACGCCCAACGCCTAATGCCTGACGCGCTTAATACAACATTCCTTGAGACCCTAGCGTCGTGCCTGAGGCAGGGGCAGAGCCACATCGTAGGAGCGAAAGCCTGAAAGGGAAGCTGTAACAAGTGAGATTTCAAACAACAAGAACCCTTTTCGACTTTCTGTATCGATCCAAACGGCTACTTGTATCTATGTGTGCAGCGGGCGTCGCATGCGTGGCCTATGGCATGGCCTTTAAGAATGACCCTGTGTTTATTGTGGGAATCATCCTTGTTGGTGCAGGATATCTTATCATCCGGAAACACTTGAAAGAGAGCCTTAAGGCTGCCAGCCAGTCTCATGAGAACAATTAAAGAATCAGGAGATGCGCAATGGCCCCTTCAGGCATAATAACCCTCATAACCGATTTCGGTACCGTTGATCCCTATGTAGGAATAATCAAGGGGGTAATCCTTGGCCTGAACAAGGAAGCCAAAATCGTTGACATTACCCATGAAGTGCCCCCAGGAGACATTTTTGAAGCTGCCGTGATCCTAAAGGATGCTTCAATTCATTTTCCAAAAGGAACCGTTCACGTGGCAGTCGTGGACCCGGGGGTTGGCACGGACCGCAGGGCGCTGGCATTGATAACGGATCGGTTTTTCTTTGTGGCACCTGACAATGGGCTGCTCTGGCCCATAGCACGGGAAACTGGTTCAGCCACTTTTATCCATTTGAATAACGCCGAGTTTTTCAGGCACCCTATCAGCAATACATTTCACGGAAGGGATATATTTGCTCCAGTTGCCGCCCACCTGTCCCTCGGCGCAGAGCCTTTTGAAATGGGGCAACCCATAGAAGATCCCATGGAATTGGAACTTCCATCCCTCCAACAGAAAGAAAACATCCTCAAGGGAGAAATAATAAGGATCGACAGGTTTGGCAATCTTATAACCAACATTGACGAGGCCACTCTCAATAGGTTCCTCTCTGGCGGGCAGTGCTCCATAACTGCAGGTCCCTTTAGGATTCATGGCATTTCCTCGGCCTATGGGAACGTACCGATTGGTGCAGAATTGGCTATTATTGGAAGCTCTGGTTTTCTGGAAATTTCAATTAACCAAGGTAGGGCCTCTGACA
>JALVSJ010000487.1 GCA_027024445.1 Desulfobacterales bacterium | reverse complement strand
TGCATCATGGGCAGATGTCTGTCATCACTTGTGTGCGGCTCCTCTTCGCATAATCTAGACTTAACTAGGGATTCAATGTACCCCTTGTAAACTTTCCCATGGTCTGCATCAAGGGTTACCAGTTGACCGTCTCCCAAAACTTCTAGAGCACCTCTAGCATTAGCTATTGCGGGCTTTTCCATTTCTCTTGAGACCGTGGCCAGGTGTGTTGTGGCACTACCTGTTTCTGCGATGAGCCCGGCCGCGTTGTGAATGAGCTTGGCATATTCAGGGTCCATTGTTTTGATCGCCAGTATGGCGCCTTTTGGAATTGAAGTCAGAGCTGTATCGCGGGCAACAAATACTGGTCCTGAGGCCACGCCCGGGCTTACAGGTTCTCCTGTAACTACGGGTTCACTGTCCATTTCAGGGAACTCGCATGTTACAGGGCGCGACATGGCAAGGGGCCTTGCTTGAATGATGTACACCCATCCCGAGGAATCAATGGCCCACTCAATATCCTGAGGAACGCCAAAGTGTCTTTCAATCATAATGCCGAGGTCAAAAAGGCGCTGCAACGCTACATTATCGAGGCAGGCAGACTTGATGTCAGACTTGTCAACAGAAGCTTGATAAATTCCTCCCTGATCTTGGTCGAGGTAGGCCGCCGTATCTTTAATACCTACCTCAGCATTGATCAGTTTCCCATGTGTTTTTCTATCAAGAACATAAGTATCAGGAGAAACACGTCCAGCTACTGCTGATGTACCAAGGCCCCATGTGGCTGAAATCACCATCTGCTCTGAGTCGGGGTCCATTGGGTCCAGGGTATAAATAACCCCTGAGACCCTGGAGGGGATCATTTCCAAAACAATCACCCCCATTGAAATGTGATGGTCCTGGGGAATGTTTTTGGCAAAGCGATACCTGATGGCCCTTTCTTCGTACAGACTTGCACAGACTTGCTTATATGCCCTAATTACTTCTGCCTTTGGTACGCCCAGCACTGATTTGAACTGGCCTGCGAATGTGAAGGTCCCGTCTTCGCCTATGGCGCTGCTTCTCACCGCCAACAGGGCCTTGCTATCTATCCTTTCGAGCATTGTCTCTATTGCTTCCTTTACATCGTCTGGCAAAGAGCAACTAAGAATGCCTTGCTTTATCCTCGTCGAAGCATTGGAGATGCCTTCAAGGTCATCTGGCCCTTTGATCTCTTCCATTAGAATATCTATCAGTCGGTCAATACCATTGGCCTTTATGAGCTTGCTGTAACATTGGGAGCTTATTGCAAATCCTTCTGGTGTGGGCGCATGCAGAACATTTCTCACTTCTCCAAGGTTTGCTGCCTTTGCTCCCACCTCTTTCGCCATAATAGAACTGAGGCGATCGAGGGAATATACAAGGGATTGCTCATCAACCCTTCCCCCCTGTAACTCCTTTTGTATTTGTCTTTCTATTTGTTGGGCGACCTCAGAGAGCCAGGCGTATTTTCCGCTGCTCAGTTTTACTAGAGCAGAGATAAAGCTCCGTATTTGCTCCAATAGACTCTCAATTTCTTCTCTAAAATAGGATAGCGTTATGAGCCCAGTGGCCAGTCTCTCCTGGATATCATTCATTGTATTTAGGACCAAATTGTTTTGAGCCAGGAGTTCCTTGAACGCGGCGTAACGTTGCTCAAGGCCCTGGAATTCATCGCTCATGAAAAAGCGCACAAGCTGGGGATCATACCCCGCTCCCACGCGCAGATCTTTTTTATCTTCAAGGCCAATCAATGTCCTGAACTTATTGCCTATTTTCTTTAATAAAGGCATCGGGTGATCCTTTTGAGAAAGGCCGTTTCAAGATCCTGAGGTTTTTCATGAATAGGAAGGCAGTTCAATGTCGCACTCCACATCTTTTACCCCCGGAATGCTCGCCACAGCATTGAGGATCTGTTTTGTGAGGTCGTCGGTAATCTTGTCTTGGAGGTGTACTCCCATCTTTGGGGTGCTATAACCTGTTTTCTTTATTTTGGCAGGTTTGGCTTTGATATACAAGACGCTACCGTGGGCCCTGACCTCAGCTTCACAAATGGGTCGCAGCTTTGCCTTAGCGTGGCTACTTATTGCCAAGTCCTGAATTTCCTTTTTCTGTTTAGGTGTAAGCTGATAAGAGGGGCTGGTGGCCGCAGTGCATATGATGTCTACTGCATCGTTCACCGTGAGTCGCTGGAGATGAATCATCAAATCGTAGAGTTTAGGATCGCTTATGTCCACGTTATACAGGTATTTTGTCCACATGGCGCGCTGCTTATCTTCCTTCTCAATATAGGCGAGGGCCTTTTCACGAGGCATTTTTTCCCTTTTCTGAAGAAGGGCAATTCTGTCGTCCAATTCTGCTAGGATCCTGACTTTCAAGACATTTGGGAACTCGGGTACCAGGAGGTGGCCAGCATGGCCGTGATAGACTACATTGTCATTCTTAACATGTTGAAGCAACGCGGCCCTAATGTAGGAGATATACTGTTCTTTTCCGTGCATCATTCTTTCAAGTATGCCAGGGGCATCATGTATGGATTTAGTCAGTTTCATTTCGGGCACATGAAAGAATTCCGAGGCTTCTATGAGTACTTCCCTACTAATACATTCGTAGCCTAATTTGGCCGCCACCTTTTCTGCGATCTCTTTACCATGACTAAAAGAACCCCTTGAAATAGTAATTATCGCCATTGGTCACCCCCTTTCCCTCAAATGGCAAAGAGAAAACATCTCATATTAGTTCAAAAAGATGCCCCAAAAAAGAACAAGATTCTTATGCAATACTAACACTGGGCCGGGGAAATTGAAAGTGATAAAACGCATGCCTTTTCAAAACGGGACAATATTTTGATCAAAAGATCGCAGGAAGAGTGCTAGCTCTCCAAAAACTGATGACCAGGCTCAAGGCAGGTTAGCGACTTCTTGTGTTAGACAAGATAAAGGTATGTACAAATTGTAGGGAAAGTGTTAGTGTTGTTTCAATTTGAACGGAGAGGTCTCATTCTGAAACACCAATGTACTCTTGTAGCGGAGGTTACTAAATGTTCAAAGGCTTTTTCTCTACAATTCGGGGGAGGATTATAGCAATTTTTATTCTTTGCCTAGGGTTTGCAG
>JALVSJ010000486.1 GCA_027024445.1 Desulfobacterales bacterium | reverse complement strand
GATCTATGTCGGCCGGACTTGTGGGTGGCTCCAGGACCAGATCATCCAGGAAGCTCCTCAAGGCTTTGTATCTGCTCGCCATAACTATGAGCTGCTCCAATTCCCGCTCTCTCCTAGGATAATCGTCATACATATCAGCCAAGATGGGCCTATAGTATTCCAGTGCCTTTTCCATGGCATTTTTCGGAGAGATTCTCTCTTGTCCCAGTATTGAAAGCAGCTCAGAGAGGGCCTGCAGGCCCTGGGACGCCTTTCCCGCCCCCGGCCACTTTCCAATCTGTCCAGGGCTTTTACCCTCCTCTTTCATCCAGCGAATGATTGCATCGCTTTTGGCCTGACCTACCCCACGGACCAAGCGCAGAATCCTTCCCCAGCTCACTAGATCATCTGTGTTCAGTATCACCCTGAAATGGGCGAGCAGGTCTTTGATGTGAGCAGACTCCATGAACTTGAATCCCCCCACCTTGATGTACCTCATATTCTGCCGTGTCAGTTCCAGCTCAAGCTCAAATGAGTGATAAGCGGCTCTAAACAGCACGGCTATCTCACCCGGACGTCTACCCTGGCTTAACCTGGCCTTTATTTCATTGCACACAAACAGGGCCTGCTCTGGCTCCGTATGGGTATTTACGAGTCGGGGCAATTCGCCTCCCTCCCGCCTCGTAAAAAGGCACTTTGTATATTTCTCCTGCGCCTGCACCATCAATGCATTGGTAAAGTTCAAAATGGGTTGCGTAGATCGGTAGTTTTCTTCCAGCTTTATGACTCTGGTCCCAGGGAAGTATTGAGGAAACTCAAACATATTTCTGTAATTAGCACCACGAAAGGAATAGATTGATTGGGAGTCATCACCAACTACCATAACATTCCTGTGTTCCTGCCCCAGCCATTTCACTATATCTGCTTGGATCCTATTAGTATCCTGATATTCATCCACCATAATATACTGATAACGCCTTGATAGCTCCTCTCGCAGTTCTTCATTGGCCGACAAAAGCTCCCTCAAATTAAGAATCAGATCGTCGTAGTCCATCAACTGGTTTTTTTTCTTGTAGTTGGAATACACCCTGGCCAAGGATTCCGCCGTGGGAGTAAAGTCAAGGAATTGAGGATATTCCCTGGCTATCAGATCGCGGACTGAAAACTCCAAGTTTGCCGCTTTACTCAGTATATTGGCAAGCGTGCCTCTTTTGGGCGTCCTGATGGTGGCGTTTTCACTTTTCAGCTCTTTTGCCAACGACTGGAGGATCTCTTCCATGTCAGATCGGTCTATTATGGTGAAGTTTCGGTCATACCCTATGAGGTCAGCGTGGACCCTCAACACCCGGTGAGCGAGAGAATGGAAGGTTCCCCCAGAGACCATCCGGCACCGCGGGTCAGAAAGGGCCGAGGCCCTCTCAAGCATCTCCTGTGCTGCCTTGCGTGTGAAGGTCAGCAAAAGAATCTGTTCAGGATCAACGCCCTTCTCGACAAGGCGGGCGACACGGTAAACAAGGGTCCTCGTCTTGCCGCTCCCTGCCCCTGCAATCACTAGCACAGGCCCGTCAAGCGTCATCACTGCTTGGAGCTGCGAGGAGTTCAAAACTTCACTATAATTTATCTTCTCGGACACAGCAGCGTTATCAGCCTCCCATTGCTCCTAATTTAAGGACATATTGCAATACCAAATAGGTCAGGTAAATTGCAAGAAGCCATGCTCCCTGTAATCTCTTGAATCTCTTTTCCTTGTTCAAGAATATGAAAAACCGGAACGAATATAATATCAATAACATGGCTGGAAAGTGAAAGGTATAGAAATTTAGGGGAATAGCAAGAGGCCTTGCCGCGGCAGAGGCACCTATTACAAACAGGCAATTAAGTACGTCTGCCCCTACTATATTGCCGATTGTAATCTCTGGGTGGCCTTTTCTTATGGCGGTAATTGCGGTAACAAGCTCGGGAAGTGAAGTACCAAGGGCTACCATGGTAGCGGCTATCACATCATCAGGCACTCCCAGGCGTGCGGCCAGCTCACCAGTGCACGGGATCAGCACCCTGGCACCGACCAACACCAGGGCGAGACCTGCCGCAATCATGAAAATGGCCTTCGGCAAGCTGGCTATCTGCTTGAGATCAGGCTCCTCGATGCAAACCTCCACTCCCTGACGAGCCCATTTGTAACTGATATACAGATAGCCAGACAGCAGCCCCAGGAATAATACCCCTATCCACCGTGGCAGCACCGGCTGGCCTTCGGCAGTGTATTTCAGCACTACACTGACCACCACCAGGAGCGTGGCAGAGCCTACCTGCACCCATCCGGTTCGGTTCAGAATGAACTTGTTGAGGGGCATGGTGGTCAGCAGGCAGCTAACACCGAAGATGAGGCCAGTATCAGCTATGATGGAGCCCACCCCGTTGCCTAGAGCCAAGCCAGGATTACCCATCCATGCAGCCATGACCGAGACAAACGCCTCGGGCGCAGTGGTGCCCAGTGAGACTATGGTGGCACCAATGACAATACGGGGGAGACCCGTCCGGCAGGCAAGGTGTACCACCCCGTCTATCATCACACCTGCGCCCTTGGTTAACAATGCGATACAAACTGCAATAAGTAATATGAGGAAGAGGCTTGGCAGTTGAGCTACTACGCCATGGAGGGCCGATTCATCAATAATATAGGCGAGCAAATGAGGCACAAAACAATCCCTCTTTTCTCAGATCCTCTGAAACATATCTCTCTGGCAATATGAATTCCAGCTATGACCACATGCCCAGCGGCGCATGCGCAGCCTTAATAAAATGAAGTACCAAAGGAATCAACACAGCCATCACTAACAGTACAATAAACGCCACTGGGATGAGGAAGGCTACAATCACCCTCAAATATGAGGTTTCATGGATCTCCTTTAACCCGATAATCTGAATTATGAGTTGCCACAGTCCCGCCACCCAGCCTCCCAGGACAGGCACAATAGCAATGACTTGGGCAACTTGCGAGTAACATATCACACGGAAAGTCGCCTCAAATCCGTTTTTTCCTCCCCGTACTATCAATAGGAGGAAATGCAACACTGCAGAATATATATAAATACCTACGAGGACCAATATGGGCACCAAAACCGTCATAATTATGAGTACAAACCACAGGCCCAGATGCCCCAGGAAAGGGGCTGCGAAAGCAGCTGTGCCCATTGACATGATCATCAACTGCCAGAAAAAACCCAGCATCCCCCCTATGGATCCGGTAAGGAGCCCGAAGGCAAGAGGGTCTTTCATCCCTCCCCTATAACTCAGGGTTCCAAACATCTTATCAGGGCTGAACAACACCAGCTTGGTTGTTCGAACTAAGGCCGTCCATAAGCCCAATTCGTCGCGCATCTCCCATGGCGACTTGCCTCTATCCCCTGTTGCCCCAGAATCCTGCCTCCCGCCAACCCGTTCAAAAACAACGTCGTGGAAAAGCTCGAATCTCTGCCTGCATTTGGGGCAAATGGCCCATTTTGTGTTGGGAGGTATTTTATCGCTGGGGACACTCTTTGAGTAACCGCAATAGGGACATCTTACATCAACGGCCATTTGGTTCTACCTTTCCCTCCTTTAACGATCGGCTCAGAGCCTTTCTCTCGGACCATCTTTTGATACGCTGTACCAATCCGTTTGGCCTTGTGCGGTTGAGCAACTGCATTCTGAAGGAAATGCCCTCCCGGGTATTAAGGGCAGCCTTAAGGCATTCGGTATGCTCGGGGCATTGAAAGCATTCCTGGGGTACCTGGCGAAGCCCTTCTTTTCCTTCGGGAAATACCTTGTTCAGCATGCCAAAGCACTCTTTCCTCTCCAACTGCAATGCCTCCATGATGCTACTTTAGCCCCTGAAATCCCCGGTAAACATAGCGTACTGAGGAAATCTGTTTTCCCTGAGGCCTTATGTCTTACTCCTTAAGGCCATTGAAGTATTGCTTATACACCATTCCAGTCCCTAGATAAAGGTCAAATTCGTTGACATACGCATCTGCGCTCATTATTCTCCCTTCTTATGATCGAGCACACAAGAATCTATCTAATAAGACATGGCCAGGTTAACGGATTCGAGACATTCCCCATTTATGGGCATACCGATATAGAACTGACGGATATAGGGTTGCTGCAAATGGAAAAGGTTGCAGAAAGGTTGCAGCTTGTGGATGTTGCAGCAGTTTACTGTAGCGATCTCAAACGATCCCTCACAGGCGCAAAGCTCATTTCGCGGTATCATGATGCCCCCCTTCATCCCCGCAGGGATCTTAGGGAAATGTATTTTGGCAAATGGGAAGGTCTTACTCTGGAGCAAATCAGGAAAAAGTACCCCGAAGAACTACAGAAGAGGAACAAGGACATTATAGAGTACAGGGCCCCCGGAGGCGGAGAGTCGGTGAAGCACCTCTCAGATCGGGTCATCCCCGTGATCCAAGAGATCCTGAATAAACATGCAAACACTAACGTTATAGTAGTTGCTCATGGCGCCGTAAACCGTGTGATACTCTGCCATGCCCTGGGCCTAGGATTGGAGAATCTTTTCAAGATACAGCAGGACTATGGCTGCCTGAACATAATAGATTACTTTCCGAACCATACCCTGGTCCGGTTAATGAATGGCTGAAAATGACCTTGGAAGGAGGTATAGCATGACTGAGGCCCCCGTAATTGTGGAAAGAAAAGATCACATCGGTATCATCACCTTGAATCGCCCTGAACAGCTCAACACCTTCAACACTGCCCTTGCCACCGAACTTAACAAAGCCCTGATTGAACTGGACAATGACCAGGACATCAGGGTCGTGGTGATCAGAGGTCAAGGTAAGGCATTCTCTGCAGGGATTGATGTGTCAGAGTATTTTGGCAAGACCCAACGGGAGTATTACGAGTGGATCTCTTTGATGGAAAGGATGGCTCATGTCATTGGCTATATGAAAAAACCCGTCATCGCCTCTGCGCATGGCTATGCCGTAGCCAATGGGGCAGGGCTGATTGCCGCATGCGATCTAGCCATAGTAGCAGAGGACACTAAGATAGGAGCAACTGCCATAAACGTGGGCCTTTTCTGTATGGGGCCCGCGGTGCCCATGTCCAGGTCCCTGGGAAGAAAGCGATGTCTGGAAATGCTCCTGACCGGCGACATGATCGACGCGCACCAGGCAGAACAATGGGGCCTTGTAAACAAAGTGGTTCCTGCTGACAAACTGGAAGAGGCTACAATGGAACTGGCCCTCAAGCTGGCCGAGAAAAGCCCCCTTGCGCTCCAGATGGGAAAACGAGCCTTTTATGGTATGTCAGATATGGAATACGGAAAGGCACTTGAATATTCCAATGAGGTCTTCGCTGCCCTTTGTGCCACCGAGGATGCCGATGAAGGCATCAGGGCCTTCCTGGAAAAACGCAAGCCTGTCTGGAAATACAGATAGATGGATGTCAGGGAAAAACCCTCACTCACTCATCGGGACGTAGTAGAACTCAATTTCATCCACTCCAAGGTAAGATATTACTTCAGGAGACACTACCGTATGGGCCTTCGATCCCACGTAATGGAGGTATTGAGGCCCCGGGATGTGGAGATTGAGGCCGAAGGGAAGGTCAAGGGGGAAATCAGACACTTTCCCAGGGCCCGTCCCATCAGAATGCTGAGGATCTTTCGCACCAGGTTCAATTCCCTGGGAGAAGCCGAAGAGGAACTGACGCGGGTTAAGGCCGTACAGAGACATCTTTTGCCCGACTTCGTGGCAGCATCTGAAGAATTCCTGGTGGACTACAGGATAAAAGAGACCTTTGAGATCCTTCTATGTGGTCTGCAGACTTACGTGGAAGGAGAAATCCTGGACCCATGGACACCTTCACACCTCCACCCCCTTGAGGGGCTGTTCAAAAGGATGGCCCCCGACGGTGGTGTCAGCACTTCTGCCATGGATATATTGGTCGGGCGGGCCTACAATAACATCACAAATTTCGTGGCAAAGATCAAAGAAATGATTCAGGAAGTACGGCTCATTCCTGATCTTGCAGGGGTTGGGAACCTCCTCCTCACCCCGGGGGCCGGTGTCGTACTCGTGGACATCAACAATATCTCACCGGTCAGGTTTGAACAGACCATACCGGTGGATGACAGGGGGTACCCTGTCTTTGACAAGTCCGTACAGGCCCTTTACCTACTTGAGAAAAAATGCCCACAGTCCTGCGTCTCTGGGGATGAGCCTCTTTATAAATACTTCCTGAATCCAGCCAGGATGGAGGCCGTAAGGAGATTGGAGAGGCGCTTTCACGCAGCAAACCTCGCCAACAGTAGTTACAAGCCAGAAGTGGATCTCAGGGCCTTCTAAAGCATGGCGTAACTGTCGGCCCAAGTGACCGAGTCTACGTAGTACTCCGGGATCTTTTCTTCACTTATTTCCAAACCGTCTGCCAGGTTTACAACCCTTTCCCACTGGCCAGCCTCATAGACCTTGGCAAGCTCCAGGAACTGGGCAAGTGTGCCTTTTCTCTCCACTAGTGCAGCCTTTATGGGCTCGGACAGGGGCAGGTTCTGCATAATGCTTCCCATGTGGTTATCAAGGATGGCGTCAATGAGGGAGAACAGGCCGAGGGTGAATAGCTCCGAGGGGTCCACGTCCTTGGGAGAGATCTTTCCAAGTTGCTCGCACAGGCGTGCCCTTATAATGGAAGTGCGGATCAGTTCGTCAGGTTTGTCAGATGCTAACCTGCTCATGGTGATGAGGGAAAGAAATCGCCTGATACCCATCTCGCCCAGAAGGATTATGGCCTGCTTGATACTGGAGATTTCTTTCAGGCGCCTGAAATAGGCCGAGTTAATGTACCGCAGCAGCTTATAAGATATGGACACATCCCTTCGTATAAGCTTTTCAAGCTCTTCAAACTTGAAGTCCTCCTTATTTACTTCAGCCATGATCCTGAGGAGGTTTAACCTGGAGGGTGAGACGTCCTTCTGGCTGATCACCTGGGGCTTGCTGAAAAAGTATCCCTGGAAGTAGTCAAACCCCATTGTAAGGGCAGTTTGAAATTCCTCATATGTTTCAACCTTTTCAGCCAAAAACTTGACGGGAAATTCTGACAATTTCTCGACATAATTCTGGATTTCGTTCAACGGTGTGGCTCGGAAATCTATCTTGATAACGCTTGTGTAAGGGAAAAGTGTAACGAGAGAAGGCCTGTATTCAAAGTCGTCCAGCGCGATTTCATAGCCGGTCTCTGCCAGCTCCCTGCATGCCTCCACCACCTCCACGTCTGCTTCCACGTCCTCCAGGACTTCCACCACGATTTTATCGGCTGGAAACATGGAGGGGATTCTATCTACCAGTAAGTCTTTGGTAAAATTAATGAATGCCTTTCTTCCGCCTGCAAGTTGCTCTATCCCAATAGTCATGAAGCTATTAGAAAGCAGCTTCGAGGTGGCATGCTCGCCATCGCCTCCCGGGAAACTGTTCAATAGCCCGTCGCGAAAGAGTAGCTCATAGGCCTTGACTCTTTTCTTCTTGTTGAATATGGGCTGTCTTGCCACGTATGCCTTCATGGGCCCCCATGAACCGCTTAAGTGTATCCTTTATCCCACAGCACGATTTGCATTTTTCGGGCCAATTGGATTTGTTATTAATACCCACCTGCTGCGGTCGTAGGAAGGAACAGTCGGGAGGTCCTTTGAAGACTGTATCTACCGGATTAGCTTCCCGATAACCCTCAGAGCCATCCAAGCTAGGATGCTTGCTCCTCAATCTTGATTCTGCTGGTAAGACATGCGCGGCATGAGCCTGATCTAATACGGGCAGCATCAGTAAATGAAAGGACGCCCACAATATTGGTTGGACCATCTTCATGGACAAAGAGCCGGTGCACATCAGAAAATATCATTTGTTGTATTGCCTCGGCCAGATAGCTCTGGGCATCACATCCATGCACCGCTGGCGAGATGATATCACCCGCTGGTCTGTGAGGGTCAAGGCCAGCTTTATAGGCCATAATCAGGTCAGTCTTGGACACTACGCCTACGGGTTTGCCAGCTTGATCTCTTATTAGTACAGCCCCAAACCTATATTGACTCAAACCTTCCATGAGGGAGTACAAATTATCATGAACTGCATAGCTCTGAACATGGGGGGTCATTACCTCCTTTACCCTGAACCGTCTCAAGCCATCAGTCTCCTGGTCCAGGTCTGGGCGTAACAGGTAGTTTCTTGTACAGTTACTGCAAAGACGGTAAAGAAGACCAACTATATCAGGGTATGCCAGGAGACCAACTATTTCACTCTTCCCACTATCGTACACGTATAGTCGGTATACTCGACTCTCCCTCATCTTTTCCATGGCAACTTCAAGGGGATCTGTTTCCGTGCAAGTTATAGGGGTCGAGTGGGAAATGGTGGCAAGCTCATGTTCTATTTCGATCCCTGCATAGTAGGCAGACATAATATCAGTCTTGGATACAACTCCTACTGGCTCACCATGATCATTCGTGAGAAGCACGGCATTCACCTTGTATTTAAATAAGGTGAGTATCGCCCTTTCTATGGTATCGGAGCTGTTGAGGCTTAGCACCTGGCGTCGCATGGCCTCACAAACTCTAAATCCCGACAGCACGTTGTGCTTCTCCACCAGCCCCATACTTCAAGCATCCTCACCTGCCAGTTTATCGTAGAGAAAATAGAAGAGATCAGAGATATACACTATGCCAATTGTTCTTCCTCGTTCTACAACGGGCAGCCTCCTTACGTGCTTTTTTATCATGATATCCAGGATGGCAAAAAGATGGGTATCAGGGCTTACGGTGATTACTTCAGGGGTCATGATGTCCTGTACTTTGACCGAACGCGCCTTCTCGCACACCCTGTCGATTATGCCGGTAATGTCAATGTCGGTCATATCTGCCCATATATGGATATGCTTGGGTCTTAGGAGCAAGAGGATATCGTACATGGAAAGCATCCCAATAGGCTTCCCTTCCCCGTCCACTACCACCATACCAAATACCCTTCTCTCCCCTGGGCCCCCTGCTTCCTTGAATGCCTTCACTGCCTCTGCTACAGTGGCACTAGGAGATATAGTTCTGAACTCAGAAACCATGATGTTCCTGGCTGTGGGTTCCATGGTAGGCCCCTCACGAGTATGCATTGAAGAGATGCTTTAATATGAAGATCAGGATCTTAATGGCTTTACGGCTACCAGATAAACTAGCCCCTCTTCAACTCTGGGTCAAGAAACTTCATGTCCCACTGTGGCAAAACGGGCTTTGCGTACGGAGAAGCACATGAATATTCTACTCGTATATCCCCCATTTTTGGATCCAAGGATTGATCCAGAGGATGTACTTTCCCCTCCCATTGGTCTCTATTACCTAGGCGCCTACCTGATCGAAAAGGGT
>JALVSJ010000485.1 GCA_027024445.1 Desulfobacterales bacterium | reverse complement strand
CAAGTAAACCCTGATACCTGGGAAGTTTTCCTGGAACCGGGATAACAGGCCCGGCATCAAATGCCTTGCAAAGCTGCGGGTTGTCCCAATTGTTAGTGAACCCTCTCGCAGTTCCTTGTGACTATCTAGGAAGTATTCCAGCTCTTCGACAATCTCAAATATCTTTTGTGCATAAAGGAAAAGGTTTTTCCCCATAGGGGTCAATTCAATCTTCTTGCCTATCTTATTAAACAGTTTCACCTGAAGAGTTTCCTCCAGGGAGCGCACCTGCATGGTCACAGCCGGCTGGGTGACAAAAAGTTTTTCGGCGGCCCTTGTCACGCTCCCTTCCTTTGCCACAAGGTAGAACGCTCTCAATTGGTTGAGATTGAGTTGCATAGCGCGAAAACCACATTAGGAGTTTATCCCAGATTATGCGCCAAGGCCATCTCCACACGCTAGGCCAACGAAAACAGCGCAGCGTCGGGAGGTCCTTGGAAGACTACATCTACCGAATGAGCCTCCCTTGAACTCTCGTGGCGGTCCGAGTAGGGATGCTTGAGTTATGAATAAATCAGCCTATCACAGCTCCCTCAGGCATCCCGTATGGCCTGCCCGCCGGACAGGCCTGTCTGCCCTGCCTGCCATCGGCCTGCCGGCCGGCAGACAGCCATTCAGGCAGGCGTCCGGAGCCAGGCAGGCGGGGAGGACCGCCCCCCTGTAAGGAGTCAGATGCAGTCTGAAAAGGATCTTCCGACGGCGCAGCGAGCATAGCAAAACGATGTCCCATTGCCTTTCATCAAACAGGTGAGGCCACAAGAGTGTTACACATTGCCACAAGACAATTTAAATATTCGCGCATAACCTGGGTTTATATAAGAAAACCTTATAGAACCATAAAATCAATTGCTTTGACATGTCAACACAAAATGGGGAATTTGAGTGAAGATGCTGTCGTGGTTTTTAGCTTCTCAGTGGAGGATCAAGATGGATGAAGTTTTAGTACTGGGCGAAGAAAAGGATCAAGCATTGGACCCCACAACCCTTGAATTGTTGGGTATCGGAAATAAGCTCGCCAATGATTTGGGTGGACAGGTCTCTGTGGCTCTTTTAGGAGATGATATCTCTGATCTGGCTGAAAAGGCGGCTGCCTTCGGCCCTGCCCGAGTTTACAAAATAGAACATCCATTACTGAAAAATTTTATCCCAGATCTCTGGCTCTCGGCCTTAGACCAGGCATGCAGGCAGATTAATCCCAAAATATTCTTAATGGCACACGACCATAAAGGCATGGAGTTAGGCCCCCGTTTGGCCTACCGACTAGAGACAAAACTCACTACAGACTGTATTGATCTGTCCATTGACCCTTCGACCCAGCTAATGCTTCGAACCAAACCTGTTTCTGGTGGCAACGCAATTTCTGTCCTTAAATGTGCTGGAGACCCTCAAATGGCCACAGTTAGACCAAAGGTCTTTGAAGCAGCTCAAGAGGTCCAGCCACAAGCAGAAGTAATAGATATCGCACTGGACCTGGATGAAAGTCTTGTCAAAGTGGAATCTATAGAAGTCGTCAAAGAAGACGTGGTCTCCCTTGATAAGGCAAACGTAGTGATTTCAGGCGGAGCAGGATTGGGAGATGAGGAAGGGTTCGAGGTCCTGGAAGACCTGGCCAACGTATTGAGTAAATGGTTCGGCAATGTAATGATAGGATGCAGCCGGGTCGCGGTTGATAAAGGCTGGATGTCCTCAGATCACCAGGTTGGCCTCACCGGGAGCATGATCTCGCCAGATATTTACGTAGCTGTGGGGATCTCCGGCGCGATTCAGCACCTCGTTGGAATGATCCATTCCAAGAAGATAATCGCTATTAATACGGATCGTGACTGCAATATGTTCAAGGTCGCTGATTATGGCGTGGTTGATGACTACGAGGACGTGATCCCTGCCCTCATAAAGAAATTGGAGGAGGCATCATGAAAGAATTGCGCATCATAGTCTGTGCAAAGCAAATCCCTGATCCCGAAGCGCCCTTGTCTGACGTGAGTGTAGATACTGAAAACAAGGAAGTGATTGTTGATGCGCCTCTTGTGATCAATCCTTTTGACGAAAACGCATTGGAGGCCGCCCTTCGCCTCAAAGAGGACGTTGGAGGCACCATCACCGTACTGAGCCTCGGCAAAAAGCTTTCAGACACGGTTCTCAGAAAGACACTGGCAGCAGGAGCCGACGAGCTAATACTTCTCCAAGATAGTGCCTTTGAGAAACTGGACAGTCATTCAACTGCCCTGGCCCTGGCTGATGCAATAAGGAAGATCGGAGAATATGACCTGATCTTGACCGGGAGGCAAGCAGGGGACTGGGACTCTGGTCAGGTTGGGCTCATCTTGGGAGAGATACTTCAAGTGCCCATTATCAATCTTGCCCGCGAGATCAAGGTGGAGGACAGTTACATTCTTGCCAAGAAGAATATTCCCGGGGGCTATGAGCAGGTTAGGGCCCCAATGCCAGCCTTGGTAACGGTGAGCAATGAGGTTGGAGAGCTGAGGTATGTATCAAGGACCAAAATGTTGAAGATGCTCAAAAGAGCCTCTTCTATCCCCACATGGGAAGCAGGAGAGTTTGTATCCTCACCGGATTCATTGCAGCGAATGGACATTGTAGAGCTGTCCTCGCCACCGGATATGAGAAGGGAGTGCCAGTTTATTGAAGGTAGTTCTGCTGAAGAAAAGGCTGAAAAGCTGGCCGCAGTGTTCATGTCTCTTAAATGATATCTTGGTAAATCAACATCAGCAAAAGGGAGGTATTAGATGGCTGATAAAGTTTATGATGCAGTTGTTATTGGAGGCGGGCATCACGGGACGATCATCGCACCATATCTGGCCAGAGCCGGCCTGAGTGTCGGAGTTTTTGAACGGCTGGATCATCTGGGGGGAGGAGCGGTTTCCTTTGATGACACACCAGCGCCAGGGTTTCGCAGTAATTTTTGTGCGCACTTCACCCGCTTTTACGGCCACCCCGCTTATAAGGAATTCAACCTTCGGGATGAAGGGCTAGAATATGTTTTTCCGGATACAAATGAAGCCATAATCTTTGATGATGGGACCTCGTACGTGGCCTACGCCGGATTCCCAGTGGTAGACCCCAAGAC
>JALVSJ010000484.1 GCA_027024445.1 Desulfobacterales bacterium | reverse complement strand
CTATTCTCGACCGCTCATTGATTAGCTCAAGCTGTTCCATTCTTCCAAACTAATTTTTCTTCCCGAATATGGGCCATCGAATTGCAATTTTCGCAGTCGCCTGATAAATAGCCGACGCTTACACGGCTGCCATCCACTCATCCCGGGGTACCTTGTTCAGGTCATACTCACCCAATACAGGAAGTTCATGCCCTAGTTTGAGCCCAACAAAAACCCAATCTTCGAGTGTGGAACGCAACTCTTCTTCGCACTCCCGCAAAGTCTTTCCGAAGGCGACTACTCCTTTGCACTGCGGGATACGATCCGAAAATGTTCCATCATCAAGCTTGTCATATTCTGCTTGAGATAGTGCGTTTTCGATATAGCCAGTGATTATGAATTTCAACATCGAACATTGCCTCCTCAGGTTTTGGGCAATAACCAGAGAATAACCAGAGTTGGACATCTCTTGAAATCTATGGCTTCCGTCTTCACCGCTACCCCCCAAGACATAGCTCTATTGCCTCTTTGATATTACTTAGAGCCTCGTCTTCGGTTTTGCCCTGACTCCAGCAGCTTTTTAAGGGAGGGAGAGGGGACTACAAGGTAGCCATTACTATTTCAGTATATGATCGGCGTTCTTCCCCCCTTTTGTCAAGTTAGCCTCTTCTGTGTCGAGCATTCCTTTGGCAATGTGTGCTATCTCCCCTACCTGCAACGCCATCAATGGGGGGGTCGTAGCCCTTCTTGAGAAAACATTTCAGAAACCGGGCTACTCCAGGAGGTTTGGTTATCTCAGCAGAAGCACCCCTCCTGTCGGGTATTTGCCTCACATCATCTTCTTAAAGATCTCCCTGCAAGAGATAAGCAAGGTCCCAATAGGTAGTGCTCCTCAGGGCGACAAAATAGGGCTCAAAAAAAGTGGCGGGGACGCATTGAGGAGGAAATCTAGGATGCTTACTTCTAAAAAGCTTGACTTTTTAGAACTCCAATTCCAAAATAGTACCACTATGCTAAAGCCCAGCGACTTCTTAGAACAAAAGCTTTATCCAAGAGACATCCTTGCTCCCGTAGAGCCGTGGATGAAAAGAAGGGAGGCAGTCGTATTTTTGGGCCCGAGAAGGAGCGGCAAGACCAGTCTCCTGAAAATAATTGCACAACAACTTCACAGGGATTTGAAGGAGGTGTTCTTCTTTGATGCGGAAGATCCTGACGACAAAGACATATTGGATCAGGGCCCCGCAGTACTGAAGCAATTCCTCGGAAAAGGTGGTGTGGTATTCATAGATGAATTCCATCTTTTAGAAAATCCTGCCAAATTTGTGAAGCTTTGCGTAGATCACCATCCCGAGTTCAAGCTTTTTCTTACCGGCTCATCAAGTCTTACCATACTCAAGAAGTTCAAGGACTCCCTGATAGGACGGACCGTGGAGTTTGAACTGAGTCCTTTGAATTTCACTGAATTTCTGCTTTTCAAAGGACAGAAGCATTATCGAAACCTCTTGAGAGCTTTTGACCATAGAAAAGCGTTGTTGCCTGATGTCAAAAAGGTGCCGGAGAGGCTCATTTCATTGTGCGAAGAGTATTTTCTATTTGGAGGCTTTCCCGAGGTAGTGTTGGCTGATTCTGTGGAAGTCAAAACAAAGCTGATTTCTCAGATCTTTGGAATATATGCCCTCAGGGATTTGCGCCAGTTGTTTGCAGCAAGAAACGAGGCGGTTTTTAGAAAGGTCTTTATTGGTCTGTCCGGCAGCATTGGAAGCCCAATAAACTTTTCTGAGCTAGGATCGGACGTAGGCGTTACTTATAAGACAGTAAAGCAATACATTGAGCTCCTTAGGGCCCTGTTTTTGGTAAAGGTCCTAACACCTTTTGGGCAGAACCCCAGGACTGAGATAAAAAAAGCGCCAAAGATATATTTCACTGATACAGGGCTGCTTAGTTGGGCAAGGGGCAGCTTCGCCTCCCTAGGTGAACGACCCGCGCTGGGAGGTGTTTATGCGGAAAATACTGTTTTTGCGGGATTGCAACGAAGGCTGAGTCCCGAAGAGAGGGTTTTTTACTGGAGGAGTAAAACAGGAACAGAGATAGACTTTATTTGGTCACGTGGCCAGAGGCTTGTGCCCATTGAGGTTAAGCATGTGCAAAGCCCCAGTCTGAAGCAGTTGCTACCCTTTGTGCGAAGATATAAAGATCGGATTGAATACTGTATCTGTTCTACCAGGGCTGAGTCAGAACTTAGGAAGATAGACAGTATTAAGGTTCTGATGCTACCCACAGTTTTCCTGATTTAGTAGGGAATGTGAAGGCCTTGTACAGGGGATCACCAAATTTTTTCTTAAGGAAAGGCCCTCTGTTGTTATAGCCAAAAAAAGCGAGCAAGAAATAATGGGGTAGAGGTTGGCGATGGGTAGAGTTGGATGGCTCTACCTTTCAGGTAAGGCAAAACGAGGCGCCATTGAGAGAAAAGGAGGGATAAGATGGCAGGCAGTAACTTTGATTAGCATTTGGAAATTGCCGAGAAGTATTTTCCATCAGTTCTCGAACTAAAGGAGACCCAAGACATCCGATCTGTAATAAATGAGATGGCTCAAATTTTTGAGTCGTATGGTAATGGCAGTTCATTCCTGGAGCATTTACCGAGACTAATCAAACTTAGAGAGAAGCTTCATGAGGCCCTTAAGGAATCGATTCAATACACGATAGTGAGTGAAGCAATAGACAAAGCAGCGGTTTCAAAAAGAGCTGAGGGGGCTGATACTTCAATTGCTGAAGGGCCTATCCAATTCTATAATGCATTGAACTACGCAATTGGTGAGATGAGCACAATGACGAATGTTAAAGAACTCTGTTCAAAATTACGGAAGTTTGTAAACCAAATGAAAGCGTCTTGAACCTGCAACGTAACAAAGCTCTAATATCGGAGCCCAAGAGGGAGTGTAGAGTCATGGCGACATTCCGTACAAAAGTCTCCGCTGGTCATATGATCTGCCACATTAACTATTTCTAGGTGAGTTGCTTCCCAGACAGTTGTTGTCAAACTAGCCCGAGTTTCCTAGTTAGGCAAATGGATTAAGGCATAAGTATTGAGATATCAATAGTTTAAGGTTAGATGAGGTGTATTACCCCTTTTGGGTGAGAACTCTTTCTATTTCAAGTGCTTTTGC
>JALVSJ010000483.1 GCA_027024445.1 Desulfobacterales bacterium | reverse complement strand
CGGGGTAGTTGATCTCCTTCAGCGTGTCCTTGATCTTTTCAAGTGTGGCGGGTGCCTCCCACTGGACCTCTATTTCCTTTGTCTTGGGATCACCTTCCACCGTCTTAACTCCTTCCAGTTCGCTGAGTTCTCGCTTAATGGTCATAACACAGTGTTCGCATGAGATATTGGGGATTGACAATCTAATGTTTTCCATTTTTTCCTCCTAGTGATTTAATAGGAAATATACTTGAAAATAGGTATTAATAGATACTTTGTCAACGATCCGCCTACTTTGCACTTTTTTTCCAGCATCGAAAGTGGTACAAAACTGAAAGTGGGATTGTAAAGGGCTTTGTTAACCTAACCGGGTGATGATATGGATACGGAAAACCTCGTCCCTGCTGAGCTTCGCCAATTGATTCGGACCGGGAAGTGGCAAGACCCCACCAGCGGAGTGTGTGCCGGCTATGTACAGGCCAACCTCGTGATACTGCCCAAGGAATACGCCTTCCATTTTCTGCTCTTCTGTGTCCGCAATCCAAAGCCCTGTCCGATACTGGATGTGCTGGAACCAGGCATACCAAATCCGCGAATTGCCTCGGGAGCAGATCTCAGGACTGACCTTCCAAAGTACCGTGTCTACGAGCACGGAAACATGAAAGGTGAGGTTTCGGACATAACGGAGTTTTTCAATGATCAAATGGTTAGCTTCCTCCTTGGATGTAGTTTTTCCTTTGAAAGGGCGCTGATTAGGGCGGGTGTGCCGGTGAGAAACATAGAGGAAGGCAAGAACGTCTCCATGTATATCACCAATATCGAGTGTGAGCCCTGTGGACCTTTCCACCCTCCCCTTGTGGTAACCATGAGACCTATGAGCCCGGCGCAGGCCGTGCGGGCAACCCAGATAACAACCAGATTCCACCTGACCCATGGGGCCCCGGTGCACATTGGGGAGCCCGCAGAAATAGGGATTAGGAATCTGAGCAAACCTGATTTTGGAGATCCGGTAACAATAAAAGAAGGAGAAATTCCAGTTTTCTGGGCTTGCGGGGTTACATCTATTCTTGCAGTCACTTCTGAAGACATACCTTTCGTAATTACCCATTCCCCGGGTCACATGTTCGTGTCTGATCTGCGGGATGAGGATTTGACTATATTGTAAGGTCAATTAGGTACCACGTAACGCTAATCACACACACAAGAAGCCCTGGCTCTAAAGTGTATAGCACAGGCATTTCTGTTTACATGTAACCCTGAAAACCTCCATAGGAGGCCGTCATGGGTAGCAAGATGAAGCCTTGGGAGAGCCCCAGGTGGCCTGAGGGTGTGGCCCATGAGATCTCAGGCTACGACAGGCCGTTGTTTTCAGTCCTTGATGAGGCTGCGAAAAACTATCCCAACAGCACCTACACCATCTTTTCGGGTTTTTCAAAGACGTTTAGCCAGGTCAAAGACACCGCTGACAGGCTGGCAAGGTTTCTTGTGGACCGGGGGCTAAAAAAGGGGGATCGGGTTGCCGTGTTCCTGCCCAATATCCCCCAGTACCCTGAGATCGTCTTCGCAGTGGTCAAGGCAGGTGGCGTATGTGTAACCTGTAACCCCCTCTATAAGGCCCATGAGCTTAGTTACCAGCTAAAGGATGCCGGTGCCTCAATGGCCTTTGTGATGGACCACCCACAGTTCTATGCCACGGCAGTGGAGGCAGTTAAAGGAACAGATGTGGAGACAGTTGTGATTTGCAACGTCAAGTCATATCTGCCGGGCCTAAAGGCGTTTCTGGGGTCTCTATTGGGAAAGATACCTAAAGCGGACCGGCACGAGCCAGGGCATCTTATGTACGATGATGTTATCAAGGACAGCAGGCCAGAGCCTCCTCAACCGGACATCGATCCTGAAAATGATCCGGCCGTTATCGTGTATACGGGGGGCACCACCGGGGTTCCAAAGGGTGCTGTCCTTACTCACTCAAACATTGTCTCAAATATAATGGTGATGGAGGAATGGATACGCCTGGAAGAATACCCCGGTGGGCCACTCAAGAGGGCAGAGAAGGGTGGCGCACACTGTTACCTGGGAGTGTTGCCGTGGTACCACAGCTTTGGCTTTACGGTTTGCATGATGGCAAGTTGTAACAGTGCCTCGCGCCTGGTTTGTGTGCCGGATCCCAGAGCGGGCAAGCCCCCGTTTACCGAGGTATTGGCAGCTATTGAAAAATACAAGGTGACCACCTTCGTTGCAGTGCCCACCATCTACTCTGCAATTGTGAATCATCCCCTTACCGATAAATTTGACCTGACCTCCATTGCTGGATGCGGCTCCGGCGCCGCCCCCTTGCCCGTAGAAGTAATAAGGCAGTTTGAAGAGAAAACAGGTGCAGTCATATATGAGGGCTATGGTATGACAGAGACCTCGCCCATAGTTACCATGAACCCCACCAACACGGAACAGAGAAAGATAGGCACGGTAGGGCTTCCGGTGCCGAGCACGGATATAAGGATAGTAGATCTTGACACAGGCCTCAAAGAGCTTGCACAGGGCGAAGACGGTGAGATCGCAATAAGTGGCCCACAGGTAATGAAAGGATACTGGAACAAACCGCAGGCCAATGAAGAGTCCTTCCGCCGGATTGATGGGAAGCGATTCCTCCTCACCGGTGACATAGGTCATTTTGACGAGGATCTTTTCCTTGTGATTACGGACCGAAAAAAGGACATGATCATCGTGGGAGGGTTCAATGCCTATCCAAAGGAGATAGAAGAGGTGCTCTACACCCATCCAAAAGTGGCCCTGGCTGCAGTGGTTGGGGTGCCGGATCCACACGCCGGGGAGATGATCAAGGCCTTTATTCAGTTGAAAGCGGGCACAGAAGCTACCGAGGAAGAATTTCTTGTGTTTTGCAAGGATAAGCTTACTGGCTACAAGAGACCCAGGGAAATTGAATTCCGCGACAGCCTTCCCACTTCTGTCGTTGGTAAGGTGTTGAGGAGGGTTCTGAAGGAAGAGGAGGTAAAAAAGCGAAAGCAAGGCAATCCCGGCGCGCATCATGAGGCCAGGTAATTTAAGATCCTCTTTTGGAAAGTCCTGATGTGGGTCCTTACAGTGTCTTTGAGGTCCTTCAGGTTTCTCTGCTCGAGGTGTTTAATAATCAGCTCATGCTCTCTTAT